>CALEJM010000028.1 GCA_937898265.1 uncultured Porphyromonadaceae bacterium | reverse complement strand
CAACGACCCCGAGATTACAAATCACGTGCTCTGGCCAGCTGAGCTAAAGAGGCAACTCTATCTTTGCTCTCGGTTTCGTTCCTGAAAGCGGTTGCAAAGATAGAGGTTTTTCAGAAACCACACAAACTATTTCGGACTTTTTTTTTCAAGAAAACGTATTTTTTTTCTTTCGGCATCCGGTCGATTTTTTATCAGGCTGATTATCAGCCGTCAATTTTCGACTTCAGTTTGTGTCGGCGGGTTGGTTCAACGATGATCTTTGTGCTTTTCCAGTTGTTTATCGATAGCAGAGAGGCATCCGTCAAAGGCTTCTTCAAACGAATCGGCTTCTTTTTGGGCATAAAATTTCGCATTTCGTGCGGAAACCGTTACGGAAACTTCCTTGTTGCACTCGCTTTCTGGCTTCACAACTTTCAAAACAACGTCGGCTGTTTGGGCGTCCGGACAGAATTTTGCCACTTTTTCCATCTTGCGGGTGATGTAGGCTTGCAGTTTTTCTGTTGCGTCAAACTTCACTGATTGAATACTAAGTTCCATAAATCCTCCTATTTTGATGATTAATATATAATGTAAGAGTTATTTTTCCTCTTTTTTGGCTCGCGGGTGGGCGTTTTGGTAGTCTTTGAGCATCTGTTCAAAGGTGACGTGGGTATAGATTTGCGTCGTCGCGAGGCTGCTGTGGCCCAAAAGTTCGCGGACCGAGTCGATGTCGGCACCATTGTTTAGCATGGTGGTGGCAAAGGTGTGGCGGAGTACGTGCGGACTATGTTTTTCCAGGGTGGAGACGGCGCCCATCTTCCGTACTACTATATTATATATGTCTTTCGCCATAATCGGCCGACCGTCGGGAAGGACGATGAGACGTCCGCTGTTGAGCGATACGGTCTGACTGCGAAGTTCGAGATACCGACGTATCTTTTGCTCCAGGTCTTCTCCGAAGGGGACGATTCGTTCTTTGCTTCCTTTGCCGAAGATACGGATGGTACGATTTGAGAAATCGACATCTACGTCTTTAAGGTTGGCAAGTTCGGCGCGACGCATGCCAGTCTGATAAAAGAGCTCGATGATCAGGTTGTCGCGAACGGGTTCAAACTGCGTCTGTTCTTCCTCGGAGAGTTCAACCGCCCGCTCCACTTCGCTCTCTTTGAAAAAGTCGGGCAGCGGTTTGGGGGTCTTCAGCGCCGGGACGTATTCTGCAGGGTTTTTCGTCACTACGCCTGTCTGTCTCAAGAAACGGTAGAAACTTCTTGCCGAGGAGAGTTTGCGATTGACCGACCGAGCGAGAAACTGCTGACTCATCATATCGGCAGCCCAGGAGCGGATGTCGTCGGTGGTTACCAGGGCGACGTTTTCTTTGGTCGGCTCTATCTGCAAGAACGAGAAGAGTGCTTCAAGGTCGTTGCGGTAGGCCATCACGGTGTGTTCCGAGCGGGCTTTCTCCGTGGTAAGATATCTGACAAAAGCCTCTATCATTTTCTTGATTGATTATGGCGCTAAATTACAATTTTATTTCCGATTTAGCAAGTCTGCGATGCTTTATTTTTCGGCGACAACAAAGATTTACATTCTGTAAGTTCTACAGCTCTTTTCGCCCATGGTTTTTGAAGATTGTTGGATTAAGGGCATAAAAAAAGACAATCCTTTAGGACTGCCTTTCTTCAATTGCCGGACTTAGATATTAATCTTCGCGAGCTTGCAATTGTTGAACGTAGATAGCGTGCATCATTTTGTCACGTTTTACTACTGAAGGTTTGTCGAATTGCTGACGACGACGAAGTTCTTTAACAACGCCAGTTTTTTCGAATTTACGTTTGAATTTCTTCAACGCGCGTTCGATATTGTCGCCTTCTTTCACAGGAACTACAATCATTTGTCTTTAAGTTATGTGTGTTATTATTTTGATACTTAACTATTTGCGACACTTTCCACTTCTTCACGTTATGGTATAGTATCGGGTGGCAAAAGTAATACTTTTTTTGAGATTAGCAATTACTTGATCAAAAAAAAGTGCACTTTTTGAGTGTTTTTCTTTCTTCACTCTTTGTTATCAGCCTGTTGTACAGGGATTTTCTCCACTCTACGTTGATGACGTCCGCCTTCAAAATCGGTTGCGAAATAGGCTTTTACGATTTCGAGGGCTGTCTCCGTGCTGATAAAACGGGCAGGGAGCGAGAGGATATTGGCGTCGTTGTGCTGGCGGGCGAGTTTGGCGAGTTCCACGTTCCAGCAGAGTGCTGCGCGAACGCCTTGGTGTTTGTTTACCGTGATGCTGATGCCGTTGCCCGAGCCGCAGATAGCGATACCGAAGTCGCAAGCTTTGCCTTCCACAGCGTTGGCCAGTGGGTGGGCGAAGTCTGGGTAGTCGCAACTGTCGGCGCTGTGTGTGCCGTAATCATAAACATTAGCCTGTTGTTCCTCAAGCCATTTGATCACTTCGCCTTTGAGCTCGTAGCCAGCGTGGTCGGAAGCGATGCCGATTGACATTAAGTTTAATGCTTTCATGAATACTATATATAATATGTATATTTATTTTTCTGATTCTTTGAAGGCGTTCCAGCCTTGGGCACGGAGGGAGAGTTCCTGGCCGTCGCGAGTAACGAGGCACGCACCTTCGGAGGCGTCGGTGGTGTGACCGATGATATGGATATTCTCTTCCTCAAGGGCTTTCATCTTTTCATGAAGTTCGAGCGGCACGGTGAAGAGCAGTTCGTAGTCTTCGCCACCGTTGAGGGCAGCGGTGGTGAGGTTCATGTTGAACTCCTCTGCCTGCATGGCGGTCACATAGTCGATAGGGATGCGTTCCTCAAAGACGCGGCAGCCAACGTTGCTGTCTTTGCAGATATGGAGCAACTCAGATGAGAGACCGTCGCTCACGTCCATCATTGCCGTTGGGAGAATGTCGTTCTTGGCAAGGATATCGATGATATCGGCGCGAGGTTCTGGGCGCATCTGACGTTGGAGGATATATTCTTTGGAGGCGAAGTCGGGTTGGAAGCCTTCGTTGTTTTTCTGACTGAGGAAGATGCGTTTTTCACGCTCAAGGAGTTGGAGTCCCATGTAGGCTGCGCCGAGGTCGCCCGTAACGCAGATGAGTTGATTGGGTTTCGCGCCACTGCGATAGACGATTTTATCTTTGTCGGCAACGCCCAAACAGGTGATGCTGATGGTCAATCCGGTGAGCGAAGCGGAGGTGTCGCCACCCACGACGTCGACGCCAAACTGGTTGCACGCCTCATAGATGCCGGCATAGAGCTGCTCAACCATCTCCACGGTGAAGCGCTGCGAGATACCGATGGTGACGAGCATCTGCGTGGCTTTGCCGTTCATGGCGCAGATGTCGGAGATATTAACTGCAGCAGCCTTGTATCCAAGGTATTTCAGCGGACAGTAGTGGAGGTCGAAGTGGATGCCTTCCAACAGCACGTCGGTAGTGGCCAAGACCCTCTGTCTGCCGTAGTTCATGACTGCAGCGTCGTCGCCCACGCCTTTGACAGACGAGCGGTTCTGCAGTTTGATACAATGGGTGAGTTCGTCGATGAGCTTAAATTCGCCTAATTCTGATACGTTCATTGTCAGCGTGTATTAAATGAACTGCAAAGATACAAAAAATATGCAAACCATCAGCGCCAAGAGGCGAGAGATTGTCGGCAAAGAATTTTCTGTTATTTTGCAGGCGCTATCAGTCAGACGGTTGCACAAGATTATGATTTGCCGGCAAGCGTCGGGAAAACAGAAAAACTGCCGCGATTTGGTTTTTGAGAATTTGGAAATCTGAAAATCGGATTTCAAACGGAATCTACGAGACCGATTTTACGCAAGAGAGAAACAAAACGGAGGGAACGATTTGGGAAACATTACGCTTTCTCGCCAATCCGGGTGCCTTCGTCCAAAAACATCTCCACCAGTTTCGGAACGGCATAACGTTCCAAATCTTCCAACGGGACAAATTCCATTTCGGGGAGAGCGGTTTGGAAAAGTTGGTTCGTTTTAACAAAAAAGCAGCGCGCTTTCAGTTTTTGGTGGGTGAGCTGATGGTTTTTCTCGGCAGAGGCCGCAAGAAACTCAACAGACTGATTCGCAGTTATTTCCAAAAATCGAGGATGGGCAACGAGTTCCGAGAAGTCGAGTGGGGCGTCATTTTCCACGAGGGGAAGCTCATAGAGTCCGCACCAGATGTCTTTGGGGTCGTTGCGATGATGCAACATCACAGTGCCGTCTGCTATAATATATATATAGTGTAGATAGCGTGTGCGAACCTTTACCTTATGCTGCTTGACTGGCAACAAGGCCACTGTGCCGTCGGCAAAGGCGCTACAAGTCTCATTCAAAGGACAAAGCGAGCAGTCGGCATGGGGCGTACATTGGAGTGCTCCAAACTCCATCATCGCCTGATTATGGAGTGAAGCCTTGTCGGCAGGGAGCAGCTGCTGAGCGAGTTCGCGAAAGAGCTTTTCACCCTGCGTGGAGTCAATCGGGGTGTCGATGCCGAAATAGCGCGAGAGGAAGCGATAGACGTTGCCATCGACCACGGCAACAGGTTCGCCGAACGCAAAAGAGGCGATGGCGGCAGCTGTATAACGCCCTACTCCTTTCAGTTTCTGGAGTTCGGCCGACGTCTCCGGAAAGCGACCGTCAAAGTCGGCAACCACCATCTTGGCTGCGGCATGAAGATTGCGGGCACGCGAGTAGTAGCCGAGGCCTTGCCAGAGTTTTAGCACGTCATCCAGAGGTGCTTCGGCAAGATCATTCACCGTGGGATAGCGATTGACAAAAGCTTCATAGTAGCTCCGTCCCTGTGCCACCTGGGTCTGTTGGAGTATCACCTCCGAGAGCCAAATAAGATAGGGATCGCGGGTTTGTCGCCAAGGAAGTTCACGCGCCGATTCGGCATACCACCGATGGAGCGTGCGACAAAATTTCCTCTGTATTTCTGCAGCGTCTACCATAGTTTTAAAGCGTTGCAAAAATACAAAATTCATCCGACTTAAACCACTCCAAAAAGGTCAAAATCATTTTTTAAGTTAATTGGATTTGGTAGAATAAAAAATTATGATTACTTTTGCGCTGATTTTTACTATTTATTTTGGTCTATATCCTACAGACCACATTAAACTAATTTTTAATACACTATTTTTTTCATAATTCGTATGATTGAAGAAAATCCATTGTTGCAACTAAGAGAAGCCATGCAACAGCACAACGTGTCGGCAGTTGTCATTCCAGGCACCGACCCTCACGGTAGCGAGTACATCGCCGAATATTGGCAAGAGATGAACTACATCTCTGGTTTCACTGGCGAAGCGGGAACAGTTGTGGTTACCGCCAACGAAGCAGCCTTGTGGACCGACTCACGCTACTATCTCCAAGCACCTCCACAAATCGAGCCACGCGGCATCCAACTTATGCGCGAAGGCGAGGCTAAGACCCCATCTGTAGCCGAATGGCTCAGCAGCGTTCTCGAAAAAGAGAGCGTCGTAAGCATCAATCCGCAACTTTTCTCTATCAATGCCTATATGGCGTTGAACGACATACTGACCTCCAACGGCATCGTCCTCTCCACCGAAGGCGACTTTGTTGACGAAATCTGGGCAGAACGTCCTCTCCTTCCTAACGGCAATATCTTCCAAATGCCTCGAACCATCGACGGCAGAACTCCAGGCGACAAACTCAAAATGGTTCGCAAGGAGATGGAAAAAGCTGGTCTGGAAGCATGGTTGGCAACATCACTCGACGATATTGCCTGGCTCTGCAACCTCCGTGGCTCCGACATTGCCTACAACCCAGTATTCATGAGCTATATGTTGGTTGAGACCAACAGCGCAACTTTGTTTGTTGACGGTTCGAAAATCTCCGACATCACCGCCGCAAGCATCGGTCGTCAAGGCATCGCACTCAAGGAATACAACGAGATTTCACTCTCCATTGCCGCTGTAGGCAGAAAAATCGGCATGGACTTCAGCAAAGCCAACTACGCCCTCTACAAGGCTGCACAAATCAACGGCGGCGCTAAGCACATCCCATCGCCTGTCACCCTGATGAAAGGCATCAAAAACAACATCGAGTTGAACGGCATGAGAAAAGCAATGATCCGCGACGGTGTTGCCATGGTGAAATTCCTCCGCTGGTTGGAACTCCAGATGCAAGCTTCAGAAATCACCGAGCTCGACGTTGTAAAACGCCTTCACGAGTTCCGTGCAAGACTGCTTCGTTGGCGAGAGCTTTGCCACCATCGCAGCCTATGGTCCTCACGCCGCTATCGTTCACTACGAACCAACTCCTGAATCCAACATCGCCCTCCAACCAAAAGGCTATCTCCTCCTCGACTCAGGCGGTCAATACCTTGACGGCACCACCGACATCACCCGCACCATCCCTCTTGGCGCTGTGACCGGAGAGCAACGCATGAACTACACCTTGGTATTCAAAGGCATGATTG
>CALEJM010000027.1 GCA_937898265.1 uncultured Porphyromonadaceae bacterium | reverse complement strand
TCCGCGGCCGCTACCGCCTGAGCTGGACGGGCGAGGACGGCAAGACGGCTTCCAAGTTCATAACGTTGGAGTAGGATGAGGAGGATGTTTTTCGCATTGGGCGCGGTCGCCGCGGTTCTCGGCAGTTGCTTTGGCGAGGTCCGGGCGGACGCGCCGATCATGAAGTTCGGCCTCGTGAGCGACGTGCACCTGGGCGGAGAGGGCAAGGACGCCGATCTCGAGAACGTGCTCCGGCATTTCGATGCGCAGGGTGTCGACGCCGTGATGATTGGTCGCGGCAGCATCGGTCAGCCTTGGATTTTTGCCGACATCAAACAGTATCTCGAGCGCGGCGAGGTGACACCTGCCCTGACCCCCGAGGAGCAGTTGGCGCTCCTCAAAGAGCATGGTCTGAAGAGCATCGAATGGGTGGGCGACGAGCGCAAAGGCATCGTACACAGTCGACGCCACTTTGCTGCCACACCGCTGTTCAAGGGAATCCCCGACTTCCGTCAGACCCGCATCGCCATGCTGCAAGCCAACGACCTCGCCACCTTGTTCCCCATCATGGACAGCGTGCCACTCCACAGTTCTACGCTCTAACCGCCCTCTATGTTGCTCCACCTCGTCTGGCACTCGCACACCCTCTGGCACGGCATCCACTGCTATGCCCTGCTCTTCTGCTTGGGTATGCTGAGCGGCGCCTGCGTAGTGTGGCTCGGATTCCGCAAACACCAACTGCCACAGCGCGACTACAACCAACTCGTTCCCCTCGCCATCGTCGGCATCCTCGTCGGCGCCCGACTCACCCACTGCCTCTGCTACGAATGGGGCTACTACGCCAACCACCTCGGGGAGATTCTCCTACCGATAACGCACACCGACAACGGCTGGCAGTTCACTGGCTACCAAGGCTTGGCAAGTCATGGCGGCACGTTCGGGCTGATGGTCGCCATCTGGCTCTTCGCCTGGCGTAAGCATATCAACTGGATAGTGCTGTTCGACTTCTTTGCCATCGCCACACCGTTGGCAGGCTGCTTCATCCGCCTTGGCAACTTCTGCAACAGCGAAATCCTCGGACTTCCGTCGTCGCTCCCTTGGGCGGTACTCTTTGCCGACGTCGACCCCCTCCCCCGCCATCCCGTTCAACTCTACGAAGCGGCTGCCTACCTCCTTATCTTCACCGTCAACGCACTCATCTGGCACCACCGCCGCGCCGGCAACGGCTTCTTTCTCGGACTCAACCTCGTGATGGTGTGCGTCGTACGTCTTGCCGTCGAGCACCTCAAGATGGAGCAAGCCGACTTCACGCCAGCTCTGCTCACCATGGGACAATGGCTCACGCTGCCATTCCTCCTGTTTGGAGTCGGCATGCTGCTCTGGGCAAGAAAAAAGAGAGCTTGAATCAAGCCCTCTTCTTATCAGTAAACAAAACGAATTTTCGGATGAAGAACGTGGCGAAGAATACCACCACGATAGATATCAGTTTCGCCAGACCGTCGCCCCAGTTGACCACGTCGGTGAAGATGTAGAACGTCAGCGTGTCGAGAATCAGTCCGACGGCGCCGATGGCGGTGAAGACCAAGAATCCGATGAAGTTGCTCGACACATTCTGCTCGTTGAACACCCACACTTTGCTGGCGAAGTAGTTGACCGCACCGCTGGTGAGCGACGCAATCACGTTGAAGAGATATTTCAGCGGGATACTGCCAAGGAGGTAGTCGCCGTTGAAAAGCAGCGTTGAGAAATAGAGGATAGACCAGTTGACGATGGCAACAACCGCATAGACAACCACATAGCGCATAATCTGCAGCCATGTGTTGTCGGTTGGCGCCAAAGCCAGACTCTTCACCTTGTCCCTTTTTCTCGTAGGCAAGGTATTATCTAACTGATTATCTTCTTTTTTGGTCAACTCTGCCATACAAGATGGACTTTGTTTTTATCAATGCAAAAGTAATGTAATTTTTGCAAACAATCACTGCTTCTCCCCATAAAATCCTTCGCCAGTCATCATAAAGCAGCGCACGCCCTATCTGCAGAGTTGCAGAATCTCAAGCGGGCTGTCAATGATATGGTTAGCATGTGCCTCTTCCAACTCGGTGCGTGGACGAAATCCCCACGTCACACCCACACTCTCGAGGGCAGCGTTGTGGGCCGTCTCCATGTCGACAGCCGTGTCGCCCACATAGAGCACCTCGGCAGGGAGGAAATCGCTGCCCAGGATGTCGCGCACGATGGTTGGATCGGGTTTGACGGGAACACCGTCGCGCTGACCGAGCACGGCGTGGAAGTCGATGTTCGGGAAGTAATGGCTTATGATATCGACCGTTGCGGCATGGTATTTGTTGGACGCCACAGCCACAGCAATGCCTTGCTGACACAGTGCGGCGAGGAGTTCGGGAATCTGCGGATAAGGCACCGTATCCACCATGCAGTGGTTGCCATAGACAGCGGCAAACTCGTTGCGCATCTGGTCGACGAACGCCTCGGTGCGCAGATGCTCCGGCGTAACGCGCTCCATGAGTTTGCGGATGCCGTTGCCCACCTTGAAGCGGTAGTCGTCGACGGGAAACGTTGGGAAGCCATGACGGCGCAGCACCTCGTTGGCAGCGTAGGCAATGTCGGCAATAGAGTTGAGCAGCGTGCCGTCGAGGTCAAAAATCACCAGTCTTTTCATTTCAATATCAAGAAAAAGCCGCTCACGAGAGGTTCGCAAGCGGCATTTTTATTCATAGGGTTTTTGTCTTATTTCTGCAAAGAAACGGCCACTGCAAC
>CALEJM010000026.1 GCA_937898265.1 uncultured Porphyromonadaceae bacterium | reverse complement strand
GTCCGATGTCGGAGTGGAGGTAGAAGGCAAAGTCCAATGCAGTAGAGTGTTGCGGGAGCTTGACAATGTCGCCTTTAGGGGTGAACACGAAAATCTCAGTGGTGTAGAGGTTGAGTTTGAACATGTTCATGAAGTCGACGGCGTTGGTATAGTTGGCGTTGTCCAACGACTCCTTGATACAAGCAAACCAGTCGTCAAGGTCTGAGCCTTGGTCGCGGTTTCCCGTCTTGTATTTCCAGTGGGCAGCCACGCCGTGCTCGGCGATGTCATTCATTCGGGCACTACGAATCTGCACCTCAATCCAGTGACCTTCAGGTCCCATAACCGTTACGTGCAGGGCCTCATAGCCGTTGGTCTTAGGCGTGCTTATCCAGTCGCGCATGCGGTCTGGGTGGGCCTTGTAGGTGCTGATTAAGATACCCTTGATGACCATACAGTCGCTGACCTCGTTCTCGTCGGGCTTAGGTGTCACCACGATTCTTACAGCCAAGAGGTCGAAGATGTGGTCGAAGCCCTCTTCAACGCTCACTCCCAATTTCTGCATCTTTTTATATACAGAATATGGTGTCTTAATGCGGTAAGAAATCTCGTAGTCAAACTTGTAGGCTTTGAGTTGGTGCTCAATAGGGTTGATAAACTTCTGATAGGCGTCTTGCAAACTGCCTCTCAGTGAGTTGATATGGTTGGAAATTATTTCGTATTGGGTAGGATATTCGTACTTAAAGCAAAGGTTTTCCAATTCCTCCTTGATTTTGAAGAAACCGAGACGTTGGGCAAGAGGCGCATAGACATAAAGCGTTTCGCCTGTGATTTTCAACTGCTTGGCTGGCGGCATAGAGCCGAGCGTTCGCATGTTGTGAAGGCGGTCGGCCATCTTGATAAGGATAACGCGAACATCTTCCGGAATCGTGAGGATGAGTTTGTGGAAATTAGCAGCTTGGATAGACTCTTTGTCGCCGAAGATACCGCCTGAAATCTTGGTCAGTCCCTCAACGATGGTAGCAATCTTCTCACCGAAATTCTCTTTGATGTCCTCGGTGGTATATTCTGTGTCCTCAACAACATCGTGGAGCAGGGCGGAGCAGATAGACGTAGAACCGAGGCCTATCTCTTTTACCACGATTCGAGCCACAGCGAGAGGGTGCATGATATATGGCTCGCCAGAGCGTCGACGAGTGCCGGCGTGCGCCTTCTTTGCAAACTCGAAAGCGCGTGTGATAATCTCTACTTTTTGTTTGTGTGAGGTTGAAGCGTAGTCTGCCAATAGGGCTTGAAACTCGTTGTCTATGAGTTTGTTCTCTTCCTCTAACGTCATTGTCGTCTTGTTATCCATCTTGTACGAACTGTTGATTTCTCGCCTCAGGAAAAAGAGTTGATTTTTCTTTGGCGATTCAACTGCAAAGATACGAATTTTTACACAAGAAAAACCATTTGTAGGCGAATAAAAAATCCCATGAATAAATGACCTGTGCCGTATACAATATATTAGAAAAAAGTGCTATCTTTGCGGTTGGTTTGTCGGATTGTGCTCAATGCCGAAACTGACTGCCGAAATAGATTATAACTCGCTATCTCAAAAAGTATTATGATTACTTCTAAAGAAATACGCAAAGCGTTTTTGGACTTTTTCGAAAGCCATCAACACCAAATAGTACCCTCTGCACCCATGGTGATTAAGGGCGATCCTACCCTGATGTTCACCAATGCGGGCATGAACCAGTTCAAGAATATCATCTTGGGTAACGACCCTATCACATCGCCTCGCGTTGCCGATGCACAGAAATGTCTTCGTGTAAGCGGTAAGCACAACGACTTGGAGGAAGTGGGTCACGACACCTACCACCACACCATGTTTGAAATGTTGGGCAACTGGTCGTTTGGCAACTATTTCAAAGAAGAGGCAATCGCCTTGGCATGGGAGTTTCTGACCGAGGTGATGAAACTCGACAAGAACCGTCTGTATGTCACTGTCTTTGAAGGCTCAGCTGCCGACGGCTTGGAACGTGACAACGAAGCTGCCTCATTCTGGGAGAAACGCATTGCTCCAGAGAGAATCTTGAATGGCAACAAGAAAGATAATTTCTGGGAGATGGGCGAAACAGGACCTTGTGGCCCTTGCTCGGAGATTCATATCGACCTCCGTCCCGAAGAAGAACGTAAATTGGTTGACGGTAAAACATTGGTAAACAAAGACAATCCGTTGGTGATTGAGATTTGGAACCTTGTGTTTATGCAGTACAACCGCAAGGCAGACCATTCGTTGGAACCACTGCCTAATAAAGTGATTGACACAGGTATGGGTTTTGAGCGCCTCTGTATGGCCGTTCAGGGAAAACAGTCTAACTACGATACCGACGTGTTCCAACCATTGATTCAGTCGCTTAGCAACATCTGTCAATGTGAATACGGCAAAGATGCCAAGGTGGACGTGGCAATGCGCGTGATTGCCGACCACATCCGTACTATCGCTTTTGCTATCACCGATGGTCAGTTGCCTTCAAACGCTAAGGCAGGCTATGTGATTCGCCGTATTTTGAGACGTGCCGTTCGCTATGGCTACACCTTCCTCAATCAGCGCGAAGCCTTCATGTATCGCCTGATTCCTGCTTTGATTCAGAATATGGGCGATGCTTATCCCGAACTTGACGCTCAGAAAGAGTTGATTACAAGAGTTGTCAAAGAGGAAGAGGAGTCGTTCTTGAGAACGCTTGAAACTGGCATCAGACTCTTGGACAAGGTGATTGCCGACGCCAAAGCCGTAAATGCTAAAGAAGTGACTGGCATTGATGCCTTCACCCTGTACGATACCTATGGTTTCCCTGTTGACCTTACCGATCTCATTCTTCGTGAGAATAATTTGACGTTGAACTACGACGACTTTAATACCGAGATGAAAAAGCAGAAAGACAGAGCACGCAATGCTGCTGCCGTTTCTACTGGCGACTGGGTATATGTTGGCGGCAACGATGAAGCTGTGTCAACTGAGTTTGTCGGTTACGATACGCTGGATTGCGAAGCAAGAATTCTTCGCTACAGAAGCGTCACCCAAAAGAACAAAACCTACTATCAGGTTGTGCTCGACAAGACCCCATTCTATGCTGAAATGGGTGGTCAGGTTGGCGACACAGGCGTGTTGGTAAGTGCTGAAAATGAGTTCCAGGTGATTGATACCAAAAGAGAGAACAACCTCCCAGTTCATCTGCTAACAACTCTTCCTGAACATATCACTCTGCCATTCGCAGCAGAAGTAGACGTGAATCGTCGTTTGGCCATTGAGGCCAACCACTCGGCAACACACTTGCTCCACGCAGCACTTCGTGAGGTGTTGGGTTCGCATGTTGAGCAGAAAGGTTCGTATGTCTCTCCTACCACTTTGCGCTTCGACTTCTCCCATTATGAGCGCTTGACTCCAGAGCAAATCAAACAGGTTGAACACCTCGTCAACAAGATGATTCGTGCAAACCACATGTTGGATGAGCACAGAGATATGCCAATTGAAGAGGCTAAAGCACTTGGTGCAATGGCGTTGTTTGGCGAGAAATATGGCAATAAGGTCAGAGTCGTTAAGTTTGGCAACTCTATAGAACTTTGCGGTGGTACCCATGCTAAAGCTACTGGCAATATCGGACTCTTCAAGATTATCTCGGAGTCGTCTGTTGCAGCTGGCGTACGTCGTATCGAAGCCGTGACAGCAGAGCAGGCTGAATTGATGGTTGAGTCGCTCCAGGCCGACCAAAACAACATCAAGGAGATGCTCAACAATGTGCCAGACATTATGACTGCCTTGCAAAAGGTGCTGAACGACAATAAGGAACTGCATAAGAAAGTAGAGCAGTTCTTCGCAGAGAAGTGTAAGAACATGTGTGAAGACCTCATCAAACGCGCCGAGGAAATCAACGGAGTCTATGTGGTAAGACAGACTGGCAAAGAGTCGCCAGAGATGTATAAAAACATGATTCCTGTGCTGAAAGACAAGTTCTCTGACGTGAAATTCGTCTTTGTAGTCGGCACTGTCTTTGAGGGCAAACCAAATCTCATCGTGTTCATCAGTCAGGCAATGATTGATGCCGGCTTTAACGCAGGCAAGATTGTCAAAGAGGCAGCCAAATACATCCAAGGTGGTGGTGGCGGTCCAGCTTTCATGGCAACTGCCGGTGGTAAGTATGTAGACGGTGTCGATGAGGCATTGGATAAAGTTATTGAAATCACAACTATCTAAACAATAATTGAGATGAAAGAAACCGTTGTAAGCGGCATTCGACCAACAGGTCATCTGCATTTAGGCAACTATTTCGGTGCTGTTCGCAGCTTTGTGGAGATGCAAGACAATTTCAACTGCATGTTCTTCATTGCCGACTGGCACTCACTTACTACACATCCTAAACCAGAGAATATCATAGAGAGCGCTCGAACTATCCTTGCCGAATATCTGGCATGTGGTATTGACCCCAATAAAGCGCCAATCTATATACAAAGTCATGTAAAAGAGGTTCTTGAACTCTACCTTTATTTGAACATGAATGCCTATCTCGGTGAGATGGAGCGTTGCACTACATTCAAAGAAAAGGCAAGAAAGCAACCAGACAATGTCAATGCCGGTTTGCTTACTTATCCAACACTGATGGCAGCTGATATCTTGCTCCACAGAGCCAAGAAAGTGCCAGTTGGCAAGGATCAGGAACAAAATATGGAGATGGCTCGTCGTTTTGCTCGCCGTTTCAACCAAATCTACAACGTGGAGTTCTTCCCAGAACCAGAGTCTTTCTTCTTGACAGAGAAGGCTGTTAAGGTGCCGGGATTGGACGGAAGCGGTAAGATGGGCAAGAGTGAGGGCAACTGTATCTATATCAACGACGACGACAAGACCGTCATCAAGAAGTTCAAGAAGGCCGTGACCGACATGACGCCGGAGCAGCCAAACTCAGAGATGAACGCGACTACAAAGAAAGAGCTCTTGCCCTTGCAAAGAGCAGAGGTGCCGCTCTTGAAAAAGCTGCAGACGAGTACGCCTACCTTGTCTACAGACTTAAGCATGAAAAAGTCAATTACAGAAAAACTGCAAGATTTGCTGAACCAGATGTTCATGTAACAAACGAAGAAGTTAAGGGTTTGATTTCACTCCTTTCTGGAAAAGAAAGAATCAACTGCTCCCTGAGTTAAAATAAAGTAAAGAAGTCGGCTTTGAATCTTCCTTGTATTGAGTTCTTCTTTGTATTCATCGCGATACCAAACCACCTTCAACTGGCCGTTTTCGTCGCGGCGG
>CALEJM010000025.1 GCA_937898265.1 uncultured Porphyromonadaceae bacterium | reverse complement strand
GCTATCGAAAAAACAAAACAAGAGCAAGTACAAAAGAAAGTTGAAGGCGCTTTGAAGAAAGAAGGCATCAACCCAGCTCACGTTGACTCAGAAGACCACATCGCTTCAAACATTGCTAAAGGTTGGATCACCGAGGAACAAGGTAAACGCGCAATGCAAATCAAAGAAGAAGTTGCAGCTGCTACCGTAATCCCACAACAGATGATCGACAACATCGTAAACGGTCGTTTGAACAAGTTCTTCAAAGAATGCACTTTGATGGAACAAAACGCCCTCATGGACGACAAATTCCAAGTTAAAGACCTTTTGGCACAAAAAGGCATCACCTGCCTCGGCTTCAAACGCGTCAACTTGAACCAAGAGTAATACAACGCTCAACACCAAATAAAAAGGGGATGGCAACCACGCCATTCCCTTTTTTCGTCTCCAATGAAAGATTTATCGCTTTACGTAAACGATAATTGCAATAAAAAAGTTACCTTTGCAACTCATATTGTCGGACCATATCCCCGTGGGTGTGGCTGTCAATGGGAATAAGAAAAACAGACAACACAATGAAGAAGTTACTTGCAGTTTTATTTGCTCTTTTGCTGGTTTTACCTTCAACCTTCGCAGCAAAAAAGAAATACTATACCCCACGTCTTGAGTTGGAAAAAGGTCAGACCTACTCACAGCAATGTGTGGCCGACATGAATATGAAGACCTCATATCTCGGCACCCTGTCCACCTTCCGCGAGCGCGTCGTGGCCGACATCACCTTTACCGTTCAGCGCGTCGGCGACACCACCTCATGGCTTGAGGTGCGCTACGACAGCCTTGCCTACTCCTCCTGGAGCAGCGACGGCATCGTGACCGCTTCTTCAGAAAAGAAAGACAACAACCTCTGCTTGTTGCTCAAAAAACTCTCCAACAAAAGCTTCACCGTAGTACTCTCTCACCGTGGCGTTCCTACCGAAGTTATCGGTCTTAAAGAACTGGTGAAATGGGTAGCCTCCACACCAGGCACCTCCGACGACGAGAAAGCTATTCTCGAAAGCTTTGAGAAAAAAATGATAGAAAACCTCTTCGCCGGTCTCTATCCTAAGACCAGCGTGGCAGTCAGCGACCCTCGCATGGTTGGCGACTTCTTCGGTTATGCCGACTATATGCCTACCCTCTCCAACATTCAGTACGTGTTGAAATCGGCTGGTCGCGACCGCTACGACGTCATCATGGCTGGTAGCACCGACATTGAATATATCGACGAAATCAACGACTCCTGGGCTGAATACAGCATTGAAGTGAGCGACAATATCAAACAAGACCGCCTCACTGGCTGGACACTCAGTCAGAACCTCGCAGTCAAAAACAAAGGTGTGATGGTGTCAGAAGGCATGGCTTTGCCATTGGAGATGATGATGCACATCAAAGTGACCAGCAAAGACAATAGGTCTATCTTTGTAGAAAACTAATACTTTATGAATATGAAGAAATTCTATGTAGTATTGTTGGCTATCTGTTTGTTGCCTACAATGTTGCTCGCAAAGAGCAAAAAGAATGAAGTCACATTCCGTTTGAATCTCAAACCAGGAATGGAGTTCACCGTCGTAAGTGAGGTCAATTTCGTCTTTGCAACTTCGCTTCAATCAAAATGGGGTAACGATGATGGTTTGATTACTTCAAAGCAAACCCTCTTTGTTCGTTGTGAGGTCTTAGCACTTGCTGATACAAACTATGTGATTGGTACAACATTGACCGACTGCTCGTTGTTGGATATCTCGAATAATGCAACTACACTTCTTAATAAAGACCCAAACGGCAAAGTCTTGGTGGATCAGCCAAAAGTAATTCAAAACGAAAAGAAAAAGACTGAAGAGGACTTCCCTTGGGTAAAGCTTTTGTATGGTCAACAAATTAAAGTTGTGGTTACCCCTCATGGAAAAGTCATGAAAGTTGAAGGTTGGGATGAGTTGGTTGCCGGTTTAGGCGAGTATGTTGATGATAAAAGCTATGAAGAACTTTTGGCATCAATGGAAAATGCTGACAAGACGAAATTTCCTTCTAAGGCAGACCCACTAAAGTATCGTTCTCAAAACCTCTTGCTTGAAATCAGGACTGCCATGCAACTCGCCTTTTTGAGAGGATACTATCCTTCTACTCCTGTAAAAGTAGGCAAAGGTTGGACCTTATATACACCCAGAGGAGAAAATCACTCTGTGTTGACAATGGCATCAGTAGAAGATGGACACGCCAAAATAACCTCGTCGGTCAAAGATTCCGAAATTGATAAATTGAATAGCAGTTCACTATCGATAGATGTTGAAGGTCTTTATGATTTGCAAACCGGATTATATGATTCTTTGAAACGTAAAACTCTTTTTGAATGTGCATCTAACGAAGTAGAAATGAAGATGCAGACAAAAGATGATGCCTCCAGAATCGTCTATATTAAATTCTAAATAGAGCAATGCCGGGTTTCGTCGTTAGAAACTCGGCATTTTTTATATAAAAATCAGAAATACAATGAATGTCAAGATAGAGGAGAGTTGGAAAAAAGCGTTGCAACCGCAGTTTGACGCCCCATATTTCGTGCAGTTGACCGACTTCGTGCGTCAGGCCTACGCCTCCACAACGGTCTACCCGCCAGGCAACCGTATTTTTGCCGCGTTCGACTTCTGTCCGATGGACAAACTCAGCGTTGTTATCGTCGGACAAGATCCTTATCACGGTGTCGGACAAGCCAATGGCTTCTCTTTCTCTGTTAATGATGGCGTCCGAAAACCACCTTCATTGCAAAATATCTTCAAAGAGATTGCCACCGACCTCGGCGTCGTTCCTTATCCAAGCGGCAATCTTGAGCGTTGGGCTTCGCAAGGTGTCTTTCTCCTAAACGCCACACTGACCGTTCAGGCTAATACGCCAGGCTCTCACCAAAATAAAGGTTGGGAACAATTTACTGACAGCGTTATCGAGACCATTTCGCGAGAGTGCGAACACGTCGTCTTTATGCTGTGGGGCAACTTTGCCCGCAACAAAGCGTCGCTCATAGATTCGTCCAAACATCTCGTACTTCAAGCTGCCCACCCCTCACCTTTAGCACGCGGAGCCTTTTTTGGCTGTCGTCATTTTTCTCAGGCCAACGCTTATCTTGTTCAACATGGTAAGCAACCTATTGATTGGCGCTGATTTTTTTGTTTTGTAAAACACCGAAAAAGAGTAGGGTAGATTGCATCTGAAGATTTTTTGAAAAATCTTTCTGAAAATATGTAGTAAACGTCATAGCGTAGGCGTCTAATAAGTGAAGCTTGAAAAGAAACAAGCTAACACAGATAATTAACTTCTAAAAAATATACGCTATGACAGTAATGACAATCGCTTTGGTATCTTTGGGTCTCATCCTCATCGCTTCACAACTTTAATCTGAAGCCACTCCAAAGTCAGACACAAACACCATGGTTTTCGGAACGTCCGAAAACACAGCACCCCGGAAATCTTCGGATTTTCGGGGTGCTGTGTTTTTTCTGCAAAAGCAGCAAGTTAAGCCTTAGGCTGTGGGGCGGCGCCGCCTCTGTTCATAGAACAGCTGCCTTCGAATTGAGCGTCAGGCTCAATGCAGAGCGTCTTGATGTTGAGGTCACCTTTTACCTTGGCTGTTGATTTGAGGGTGAGCAGACCGCTGGTAGTGATGTTGCCTTCAACGGTACCCATGATTTCGGCGCTACCGCAGAAGAGGTTGCCTCTTACAACGCCAGAAGGGCCGATGATGATTTTGTTTTGGCTGGTGATATCGCCTCGCACTTCGCCGTCGAGACGGAAATCGCTATCGGTAGTGATAGTGCCCGCAATTTTAGTGCCGGCGGCAATCATATTTTGGATATAGCTGCCACCTGTGTTTGGTATCATGTCTTTTGCCATAGTCGGTATGGTTTAAGTAAATTTTTTTTCTCGGTGCAAAGGTATAGAAAACTTATTGAACAAGCAAGATATTATTTGTAATTTTGAAAGAAAAGAATTATCTTTGCAGAGTGATATTGCAGAGATTGTATATCAGTGGTTTATGTGGTAATTGGTTGTAAGCCTCTGAAAATCAGTCTTCGTTGTATCGCACCCAACACTGTAGAAAACAAAATACAAATCAAATAACTATGAAAAAAGTGTGTTTTTTAATGCTCACATTGTTCTGCTGCATGATCTCTGTAGGTCAGTCAGTGGCTCAAAGTGTAGCGAGAGGTGTCGTTGTTGACGCTTCGACACAAGAACCGCTCATCGGTGTTTCCATTCTTGTCAAAGGCACTACAACCGGTGACGTAACAGACTTGGATGGCCGATTCAACATCAAACTGCCAGAGGGTCACGACGTGCTCGTTCTCTCTTATGTCGGTTATGAAACTGTTGAAATGAAGGCTGCCAAGGCAGAGCGTGTTGCTATGGAACCTGTTGTTACAGCGTTGAAAGACGTTGTCATCACATCTTCCGTTGCTATCCAACGCAAAACACCAATCGCTGTCTCATCTATTGAGCCGGCAACGATTGAAGAAAAACTGGGTAACATGGAGTTCCCTGAATTGTTCAAATCAACACCAGGTGTTTATGTAACACGTGATGGTGGTGGCTATGGCGATTCAAAGATTAACATGCGTGGCTTCCAGTCTGCCAACGTGGCTGTGATGATCAACGGCGTACCTGTCAACGACATGGAATGGGGCGGCGTTTATTGGTCAAACTGGGCAGGCCTCTCCGACGTAACCCGTGTGATGCAGACTCAACGTGGTTTGGGTGCTTCAAAAGTATCATCTCCAAGTGTTGGCGGTAGCATCAACATCATCACCAAGAGCACAGATGCCAAACGTGGCGGTTCAATCTCCTACGGCATTGGCAACGACGGCTACAATAAACTCACTTTCAACGTATCATCTGGCTTGACCAAACATGGTTGGGCATTCACCGTTCTCGGTTCTCGCACCTGGGGTAAAGGTTATATCCAAGGCACAGAGTTTGAAGGTTGGAACTATTTCGTAAACATCTCCAAGATGTTCGGCGAGCGTCACTCCCTCTCTCTCACCGCTTTCGGCGCTCCTCAGTGGCACAACCAACGTAGCAGCTACGACGGCTTGACCATCGAGGGCTGGCAACAGGTTCAAAACTATATGGGCGACAAGAGCTGCTATCTCTACAACGCTACCTATGGGTTCGACAAAAACGGTCAACGCAGAACCTCAGCCTACAACTCATACCACAAACCACAAATCTCATTGAACTACAACTGGGATATCGACGATGTTTCTTCATGGAGTACCTCACTCTACACATCTATCGGTCGTGGCTTTGGTTACAGCGGTCAAGGCACAACAAGTACTTATGCCAACAGTTGGTACGGCTCTTCAAACGGCGTGTTGAACACCACATTCCGTAAAGAAGACGGCACATTTGCCTACGACGAAATCCAAGAGTTGAACGAACAAAGCGAAAGCGGCTCTTTGATGGTGATGTCAAAATCTAAGAACTTCCACAACTGGTACGGCTTGCTCTCAACCTACACCCGTAAGTTCAAAAACATTATCGACTTCTACGCTGGCGTTGACGTACGTTATTATAAAGGTATTCACACCAACGAAATCATTGACCTCTACAACGGCGACTATTATATCGACCGCTATCGTGCTAACGTAAAAGCATCTAACAACGCAGCAGCCGCTGATCCTACCTTCGCACAGAAGAAACTTCAAGTGGGCGACGTTGTTTACCGCGACTACGATGGTCACGTAATGCAAGAAGGTGTGTTTGGTCAAGTTGAGGCTAACCTCAACCGAGTAAACGCCTTCGTTTCTGCATCTGTTTCTAATACTGCTTATTGGCGTTACGACCGCTTCTATTACGACGAAGAACATGCCCGTTCAAAAACCGTGAACTTCTGGGGCTTCACCGTAAAAGGCGGTTTGAACTATAACTTCGCAACACACCACAACGTGTTTGCCAACGTAGGCTACATCAGTCGTGCACCATTCTTCTCAGGCGGTGCATTCCTTCAGTCAACTGTCAGCAACGAAATCAACCAAGACGCTGTCAATGAGAAGATCTTCTCTGTTGAGGCTGGCTACGGTTGGCACACTCGTTACATCAGAGCCGACTTGAACCTCTACTACACCAAGTGGATGGACAAAACCATGACCCGCTCTTCCGACTTCTCATACACAGATGCTGAAGGCAATATCGTTGACGACCGCTACGTGCTCAACATGCAGGGCGTTGACGCTCGCCACATGGGCGTTGAGTTGGACATCAAATCTAACCCAACCAAATGGATGGAGTTGAGCGGTATGCTCTCTATCGGCGACTGGCGTTGGAACAGCAATGCAACCGGTTACTTCTACAACTCTGCCGGTCAGCCATTGGCAGACAACAAAGGTACCATTGCTTCAGGCATTCAAGCTGAAGACCACGCTTCTATGACTTTGAACCTTAAAGGTGTTCACGTAGGTGGCTCAGCTCAGACAACTTTCGCACTCGGCGTGGCATTCAAACCTATCAAAGGTCTCCGTCTCGGTGCCGACTTCAACTATTTCTGTCGTAACTATGCCGACTGGTCATTCTCTTCTTCCGACCTCGTAATGGGTGGCGTGAAAGACTATCCTGAGTCTTGGAAGATTCCTGGCGCCGGCGTTCTCGACCTCCAAGCAAGCTATCGTTTCGACCTTGGCAAATGCTCAGCCGTTATCTCTGGTAACGTTAACAACGTGCTCAACCAACTCTATATCGCCGACGCCTACAACGGTGGTGGCAACGACTGGCAGACCGCTTACCGCGTATTCTACGGTTACGGCCGCACATGGACAGCCCGTTTGAAAGTTAACTTCTAATTCGTTAAACTCAGAAAAATATGAAAAAGTCATTGCTCTCAATCGTGGCTGCAGCATCGTTGATGTTGGCTTCCTGCGATTATAACGCAAATAATTTCCCTGGTTTGAACGGTGGCGGTATCACAGACTTGAAGACCATCAACTACACGATGACTGCCGAGGACTATGCAGCCGTTTCATCGAACAATACCAACAAGAAACTTGCTACTGCCAACGAGGCCTCTGGTGCTCTCGCTGCAGTAAAGACTCAGAACGCATTCTCGGTAGATGCACCTGCTTCTATCTATGCGCCTGCTTTCCTCGCTGCTAAATGGCCAACTGCCGACGACGGTTCTGCCGTTAAGTTGACCTACAATATGCAGCAATCTCTCCCTGCTTATCTCCAGGCTTTGAATGCTGGCAAAGTGTACACAGTTGCAGCTGCCGACTACGAGACTGCATGGGGTGAGTCCGGCAAGAAATACTTCACCACTACTACCACACCTGAGGCCAACATCCCAGCTATTCTTGCAACCCAGTTTGATGATGCAGCCAACGGCGATGTTGTAATGGTTTCCTATGCTATGGCAGAGGATAGCGAAGACGCTGGCGGTCTTGACGAACAGTTCGACCAATTTACCTCTACCGTCAACAACGCTCAGGTTGACGGTTGGTTCAACGTTTGCACCGAAGGCACTTATTTCTGGCAAGGTCGTACCTATAGTAATAATGGCTACCTCCAGAACTCAGCCTACAACCACCCAGGTGGCGAGTTGGACTGCTATATGATTACTCCTGCTGTTCGCATCCAAAGCGGTATGGCTCTCTCCTTCGATATGGCTTATCGTTATTACCGTGCTGCTGGCGGTCACCTCACCGTATTGGTTTCAACCAACTTCCAAGAGGCTACCGACTCTGCAACTCTTGCAAATAACGTGAAGACAGCTACTTGGACCGACATTACCTCACACTTTACTTTCGCTATCCCAGCAGAAAACGGTAGCAACAACCTCGCTGCTGCTGGCTCATACGATTTGTCAAGCTACGCAGGCTCAACCATCCACGTTGCTTTCCGTTATCATGGCGATGCTGATGGCGAAACCACTACCGTTCAATTCGACAACGTACAAATCAAAAATGTCAACGCTGCTGTTACAGCCACCACTCCAGTCAATGCTCTCTATGCATTCAACGGAAGCACTTGGGCTCCTTACACAGCTAAGACCGTGTTGACCCTTCAGAAATCTGACTTCGCAACCATGGGCAGCAACTACGACAACTTCTCTGCGTCAATGTCTGCTGACCACTATCTCCCAATCTTCCTCTCGGGCAAATATCCTTATGCCACCGAAGGCACCACTGTTATCGTAGCTTACAAATACTATGCTAACAACGAGACCTCTTTGGCTGCAAGCGAGTATGTCTACACCTCTGGTTCTTGGGTTAAGAACACAGCTATGGAAGTTGTGACCGATCAGTTTGTGAAGAACAACGGTGTTTGGGTTTACGACCCATCTGTTGTCATCGCTCTCAGCCCAATCCGCAACGACGAGACCATCATGGCCTACTATCAAGCTGCTGTCGACTGGGTTTGGGAGAATGTTGACGTGCCAGCCGGTTGCACCAACAAAGGTGAAGGCTATGTTACTTCTTATGGTAACAACGACTACTACTCAGGTTGCTCTGCATACTACAACAACGTCGATATCCGTCCTGCTAAGGCTCGTGAGCAGATTGCTTCTGCCTACGAGGGCATGAGCGACGACGAAGTAACAGCTCTCATGGAGCAACGTCTCATCGAGGTGATGGGTCACGCTCTTGAGGCTTTGCATGCTGATGCTGCTCCTGTTGACGGCGTAGACGTTACCTTCACCGTGAAAGTGCCAATCTATCGTGGTGCTAACGTAACAGCTTGCACCCACCAAATGATCTTCAAAGTTGTTGGTCAAGGTGAGTTTGAGTATGTTCCAGACTCCTTCCAACCTCTTCAATAAGCGGTTGACAGAATAAACGAAAGGCGTACCGACAACTCGGTACGCCTTTCTTGTTTTAGTGGGGGTACTTTTTAGAGCAGTTCTTTCAGTGCTTTTTCAATCTGCTCCAGTGGGAGGTCAAGCAGTCGCATCTCAGCTGCCAAGCGTGGCAACTGCTGTTCGAAGAAGCGCTGCTTGCGTTCGTTGATAATCTTCTCGCGGGCATCAACGGTCAGGAAGTTCCCATGCAGTACGGTCTGTTCATTCAGGCTGTCGTTGACTTCTTTGT
>CALEJM010000024.1 GCA_937898265.1 uncultured Porphyromonadaceae bacterium | reverse complement strand
ACTTCACCACACGCGAAAACACCGAGTGCATCGTAGCTCCTCCTTTATTTGGACTTTACCCGTTTTTTTCATGACTGAAAATCCAGCCCTCCGGCACCGCCTTCGCACCCGCGAAAAGCTACACCTTCAAGCAGTGGGAATGATACCACAAGCGAAGCACGAAAAGCAAGCGGAAAGTTTGATATTTTTATAATTTACCCCCTGAAATATGTTCACTTATCAGCATTTGAGAGGAGTATAGCAAACCCCGCAAACCGCGTCAAGGGTACACGAAGCCGATTGAACGGCGGAACGTCTATCTCCAGACCCTCGCCGTGTCCTCGTCCGTCAGCCGTCTGCTGCCGTCCACGAGCGCGAGCACCAGATCCGCCTGTTCGACGGCTCTGCGCGAGCGCTCCACGCCGATCTTCTCCACGGCGTCGTCCGTTTCGCGGATGCCTGCCGTGTCGATGAAGCGGAAGGTGTAGCCGCCCAGCTGCATGGTGTCTTCTATGATGTCGCGTGTGGTGCCTGGAATGTCGGTCACAATGGCACGTTCCTCGCCCAGGAGGGCGTTGAGCATGCTCGACTTACCCACGTTCGGAGCGCCCACGATAGCCACAGGAATGCCGTTTTTGATGGCGTTGCCGGCGTTGAAACTGTCTTTGAGTCTTTCGATATGACGTAGGAGGTCGGAGGTGATCTGCGAGAGTTCCGTGCGGTCGGCAAACTCCAACTCCTCGTGGTCGCCGAAGTCAAGTTCGAGTTCCAAGAGCGAGGTCAGTTCCAAGAGCTTGTCACGCATCTGAGCCAGTTTCTCGCTCACTCCGCCTCTCATCTGACTCATGGCCACACGGTGCATAGCCCGACTCTCGGCATTGATGAGGTCGGCAACGGCTTCTGCCTGACTGAGGTCGAGACGTCCGTTGAGGAAGGCACGTTGGGTGAACTCGCCCGGACCAGCCATCTCGCAGCCAGCCTCGCGGAGTGCCTTGAGAATCTCCTGCTGAATGAACGTAGAGCCGTGGCACGCTATCTCCACCGTGTCGTCGCCCGTGAAGGAATGAGGGGCACGGAAGGTCGTTATCACCACATCGTCGAGGAGTTCGCCTTGAAGGTTGCGGAGCTGACGATAGGTGGCTAAACGGGGTTGCTGTGGCAGCGGTTTTTCAAGGAGTTTCTCAACAAGAGGAAACGTATTCTCACCGCTTACACGGATGACGGCGATGCCGCCACGTCCTGGGGCTGTGGCTATTGCGCAGATGGCCATGGTTAGATATCTTGGGGTTGATGTTGTGTTCGAAGGAGGTCGGCGAGGGTCTTGACGGGGGCGAAGGTCTCCGTCGGCACCTCCACCATGACGGTGTTCCAACGACTCATGGCGCCGTTCCAGAGGCCTGGCAGTTCGAGAGCACGGAGCGTCTTGCCCCCTTGCGATTTCTCGGAGATAAAGCCCGCCTCGGGGTCTACGAAGTCTTGGAGGTGGAAATGATGTCCGCGGTAGTCGGTGATGGAGCAGACGAGGTCGACGGGGTTGAAATGGGTGGCTGTGGTCATCAGACTCTTGTCGGCAATCTGTACGCTCTCAAGGATCTGCAGCGAGGTCGTGCCGTCGTCGTTTTTCACGAGGAACGGACCGCCACCCGGTTCTCCCTCGTTCTTCACCATGCCGCAGACGCGGACGGGCCTGTCCAGCTTGGCGCGCAGTTGCTCGGCGCGGTCACGGCAATCCTTTGCCTC
>CALEJM010000023.1 GCA_937898265.1 uncultured Porphyromonadaceae bacterium | reverse complement strand
CGCCTCCCCAACGGTCGCCTCTTGCTGGTGGACCTCGGTGCCGAATCACACACCGGTTACTCCTCAGACTACACACGCACCTTCCCGGTTTCTGGCAAGTTCAGCAAGAAACAGAAAGAGGTTTACGAAATCGTTTTGCGTGCCAACCTCGAGAGTATCGGCATGGCTCGTCCAGGCATCCCTTATTGGGACGTTCACTTGAATGCCTGCACCATCATTGCAGAAGGTCTCACACGCCTCGGCTTGATGAAAGGCGATCCTAAAGAGGCTGCCAAAGCTGGTGCTCACGCCCTCTTCATGCCTCACGGACTTGGTCACATGCTCGGCTTGGATACCCACGACATGGAGAACCTCGGCGAGAACAACGTAGGCTACGACAACGAAATCAAACGTAGCTCCATCTTTGGTCACGCTTCACTCCGTTGCGGTCGCCGATTGAAACCAGGCTTCATCGTTACCGTTGAACCAGGTATCTACTTCATTCCAGAACTCATCGAGAAATGGGAAAAAGAGGGCAAATTCACCGAGTATATCAACTACAAAGAGGTAAGAAAATACATCGGTTTCGGTGGCATCCGCATCGAAGACGATATCCTCATCACCGAGGACGGTTGCCGCGTTTTGGGCCAACCACTGCCAAAGACAGTTGCTGCTGTTGAGGCTGTGATGCGTGCCGCTGCAAAGGCAAGACAGAAATAATCTTCACCCCTAATCATAACAAAAGAGGGTTTGGAAATTTCCAGACCCTCTTTTTATTTCTTATCTTGGGAAGTGCCACAACAGACCATTGCCATGTCCTATCGGCAAATCAACCGCTGCGGCAATACATTTCGAGATATACTGCTTGGCTAATTCTACTGATTGAGGCAACTCATGCCCCATAGCCAAATAGGTTGAGATGGCCGAAGATAGTGTACATCCTGTGCCGTGAAGGTTTTTAGTGGCTATCTTTGGAGTGGTGAAACGATATTCTTTGCCTCCGTGATATAAAATATCGGTCATCAGTTCCCCCTCAGCATGCCCCCCTTTTACCAAACAAGAAGTATGATAACGCTGAGCCAGACTTTGTCCGTCACCACCCAACAGGTTGGCTTCCGGCAGATTCGGCGTGATAAGGGTGCATAATGGAAACAATTTTTGCTTAGCCAATTCCACCCCCTCTGCAGAGAGGAGTTCGTGGCCCGACGTCGACAAAATCACTGGGTCGCAAACCACATGTTTCACGGGGTATTTCTGAAGCATTTCTGCTACAACAGACACATTTTCAGCGGTGGCAAGCATTCCAATCTTTACAGCGTCAACGGCTAAGTCGGACAAGACGGCCTCCAACTGCGCCTTCAACAATTCCGAAGAGACGGGCTGACTCTGCGTCACGCCCATAGTGTTTTGAACAGTGATAGCAGTGATGGCTGAAGCGGCATAACCACCTAAGGCAGAGATGGTCTTGATGTCTGCCTGAATGCCTGCGCCTCCAGAAGGGTCACTGCCCGCTATCGTCAGTATGATTGGGTGTTCCATGGTTTCCATATTTCGCCTAACATGGCCGCTCCGCCAAAGCCCATCGTTTGCAGCAAAGGGAGAGAAGCACGAGTCACTCCACCGAGAGCAATGGTGCGGCGATTGATAATTCCTTGTTCTACAGCCTTGGCAATCACTTCGGGTGTGAAGGCTGACTGGTATCCGACTTTAGAGATGCTGTCAAAGATAGGACTCAAAGTCAGGTAGTCGTATTGCTGCTGATTATAGAGAGCTAATTCCTCTAAGGTATGACAAGAACGACTGATGGTTCCACTGAAATGCTTTGGAATCGTATTCTCCCGACTATTCAGATGAATGCCTCGCAAACCATATTGCTCACAGAGATGAAAACAGCTATGGAGCACAATGCGAGGATAAAACACCTTCGGGATTGACTCCAAAAGGGCAACGATATCCGATTCTGAGGCTTCGGGTTTGCGGAGATGGAGCACAAAATTATCCGAATGTTCCATCAGCGAAACGATTGCCTCAGCTTCGCCTTTCCAAAAATTCGGAGTGGTGATATATATCAGTTTGAACTCAGACATGCCTATAGATCAAAGACATTGGACATCATAGTAGAGAGGTCGATGGTCCACAAGCAGTCAATCAACACTTTCGGACTACCCGCCAGCAATAAGATTGTTTGCAACGCTTGAACGGAACCGACAATGCCTGGGGTTGGTCCAAGGACAGCCTTATTAGCCTTGGCACCAGATGATTCCGGAAACAGTGTTCGATAGGTGGCTTTTCCTGCAGGGTGACAAAGGATAGCTACCTGACCAGCGAGTGCGTTGATAGCACCATAAACCATCGGTTTGCCATACTGAACACAGAGGTCGTTAAAAAGATAGCGGGTTTGGAAGTTATCGCAACAGTCAACGACAGCATCACATTGAGCCACAAGGTCATGTACCAAAGGCGAATCATCAAAACGTTGGGCGTAGCCATTGATTTCCACCTCTGGATTGCGTTGAGAAAGAAACTCCTTGGCACAATCTACCTTACGCTCCCCTACTTGAGCGGATGCGTAGAGAAACTGACGTTGGAGATTCGAAACACTGACCACATCGTCGTCAAAGAAAGAGATTTTTCCGACGCCGGCATTGACGAGGAAGGTCAGCACGGGCGAACCTAATCCGCCAGCGCCAACGACAACGACGTGACTGGCTTTCAGTCTGCGTTGTCCCTCCTCACCAATCTCGGACATCAGGATTTGACGGTCGTATCGTTTCAGCAAATCCATGCTTATCGTTGTTGTTTGGTAAAGTCAAAAGAAGCATCCCAGTCTTTCCAAACCGGTTCGCGACCTACGCGACGCAAAGCCTCCGCAACCTCTTCAACACTACGTTCATCACTCACATGGAACTGCTCCAGAGTCTGCGGATAGCTATAGTATCCGCCTGGTTCTGTCTTGCTGGCAGCACTCATCGTGGTGACACCAAGGGTTGCCATGTGGTCGCGGATGTCGGCAGGCTCACGAGTTGAATAGCTGATGTCAACATCGTGGTCAAAGATACGCATCGCAAAGGTAGCTTGAGCCAATTCGCGGTCTTGAAGTACCACATTTGGTTGGAAACCACCATTTTCGCTGGGTCGCATACGAGGGAAATTCACCGAGTATTTGGTGCGCCAATAGTGTTTCTGCAGATAACGCAAATGGATAGCCATCATCGTGATATCAGTGCGCCATTCTTTTTCCAGGCCAATCAGAACACCCATGCCGATGGAATGAACGCCAGCTTGGCCCATGCGGTCGAAACCGTTGACACGCCAGTCGAAGTTGCTTTTCATTCCGCGTGGATGATAGATTTTGTAGTTATCCTTATGGTAAGTCTCTTGGAAACAGATGACGCCGTTGAGACCGTGGTGGGTCAGCAGTTCATATTCCTCTGCTTTCAAAGGCATCACCTCCAGTTTGAGGTTGGAGAAATAAGGCTTGGCGAGGTCGAGCGCCTTTGCCAGATAGTCAACACCCGCCTTGGCAGGATTCTCGCCTGTCACCATCAAGAGATTCTCGAAAGGCCCGAGTTGTTTGATTGCCTTGAACTCATTGACCATCTCCTCCTCCGTCAAGATGGTGCGCGCCATTGGGTTGGAGATATGGAAACCGCAATAGATGCAGGAGTTGGTGCATGAGTTGGTCAGATAAAGTGGGATGAACATCGAGATGGTGCGTCCAAAACGGGCTTCTGTATATTGCTTTGCGAGGGCTGCCATCTGCTCCAAATAAGGGGCGGCGGCTGGCGATATCAACGCCATGAAATCCTCTTCGGTGCAATGCTGACTCGCTAAGGCACGACGAACGTCACGGTCGGTTTTGCTATTGATGCGCTCCGTGACCTCATCCCAGTTGAAGTTCTTTTCAAGATATTCGCTGAACATAACTTAATCTTTGATTTTGCGAGCGTCACGACTCAGTTTCATGGCGCAGAAGTTTGGACCACACATTGTGCAATATTCGCCATCTTGGTGACCGCCTGCACGGAAATACTCCAATGCCAAGTCTGGGTCAAGACTCAAGTGGAACTGGTCGCGCCAGCGGAATTCGTAGCGGGCTTTCGACAAGGCGTTGTCGCGAATGGTTGCTCCCGGATGACCTTTGGCAATGTCGGCTGCGTGGGCTGCAATCTTATAGGTTACGACGCCAGTGCGAACATCGTCTTTGTTTGGCAAGCCAAGGTGTTCTTTTGGAGTTACATAGCAAAGCATAGCAGTGCCGAGCCAACCGATTTGGGCTGCACCGATGGCAGAGGTGATGTGGTCGTAGCCAGGAGCAATGTCGGTAACGATAGGACCGAGGGTGTAGAATGGGGCGTTGTGACAATGGGTGATTTGACGCTCCATATTCTCCTGAATCTTATGCATTGGCACGTGACCAGGACCTTCGATGAAGGCTTGTACGTTTTTGTCCCAAGCACGAAGCACGAGTTCGCCCATGGTATCCAACTCAGCAAATTGAGCCTCGTCGTTGGCATCGGCGGTACAGCCAGGACGGAGACCGTCGCCCAAAGAAATGGCTACGTCGTATTGAGCCAAGATGTCGCAGATATCGTCGAAGTGTTCGTAAAGGAAACTCTCTTGGTCGTGAATCAGACACCATTTGCTCATGATTGAACCACCGCGAGACACGATGCCACAGAGACGTTTGTCGGCCAGGTGTACGTTTTTGCGACGGATGCCGGCGTGAATGGTGAAGTAGTCGACACCTTGTTCGCATTGTTCGATGAGTGTGTCGCGATAGATTTCCCATGTGAGGTCTTCCACCTTGCCTTCAACTTTCTCCAAAGCCTGATAGATAGGCACGGTGCCTACAGGAACAGGACAGTTGCGAACAATCCATTCACGAGTTTCGTGGATATTGTCGCCAGTGGAGAGGTCCATCAAGGTATCACCGCCCCATTTGCAACTCCAAACGGCTTTTTCTACCTCTTCGTCGATAGACGATGTGGTGGCTGAGTTACCGATATTTGTATTGATTTTCACCAAGAAAGCACGACCAATGATCATTGGTTCGCTCTCTGGGTGGTTGATGTTGGCAGGAAGCACAGCACGACCGCGAGCAATCTCATCACGAACGAACTCTGGAGTGATATGTGTCTTGATACCGAGTTCCTCGCAGTTCATGTTCTCACGGATAGCAACATACTCCATCTCTGGTGTAATGATACCAGCCTTAGCGTATGCCATCTGTGAGACAGCCTTACCAGCCTTTGCACGGCGTGGGAGCTGGATATGCTCGAAACGGAGTGAGTCGAGTGAGTGGTCAGCAAGGCGCTGCTTACCGTATTCGCTTGTCACTTCTGAAAGCTGTTCTGTATCATTACGGTCGAGAATCCACTGCTCACGAATTCGTGGAAGACCTTTCTTGAGATCTACCTCGATATTTGGATCTGAGAAAGGACCGCTTGTGTCATAGATATAAACTGGAGCATTTGGTTCCGTGTGAGGAATACCGCGCTCATCCTTAGTTACTGTAGGGGTGAGGTTGACCTTTGTCATACCTACCTTTATCTCAGGGAAGAGTTTTCCCTGCATGTAGGCTTTCTCACGCTTTGCGTATGCTTTATTATCTTGTGGCATTTTGCTTTTTATTGTTTTCGGGTTTTGTGTTCTGCAAATCTATTGCAGAAAATATTAATTGAGGAATGCAGTAAGTGGACTTGATGCTTCGGCACAATCACTGACAGAGCCAAGACCTGCCTCGTTTGAGAATACACCGCGCGCAAAGCCCTGTTTCATGGCATTCATGATAACGATTCCCATGAATCCGCCTTCGATGGCGCTGAATGAGAATGCCTCTCTGAAAATAAGAGCAAACATTGCAGGGATCTCGGTTATCTTAAGAATGATTACCAAAACTCCGGCAATGATATAGAAAACTGACATAAACGGTACAAGGTAAGAAGTAACAGTTCCTATAGACCTGATTCCGCCTACCATAATAAGAGCAACTATTACAGCAAGAACTATTCCTGATGCAAGCGGGCTTAATCCGAACAGTGAATCGAGAGCCCCTGAAATCTCAGATGACTGGGCAATATTGCCGAT
>CALEJM010000022.1 GCA_937898265.1 uncultured Porphyromonadaceae bacterium | reverse complement strand
CGTTGAGGATTGGAAGTTCTGCGCCATCCAATTGGATGAGTGCGTTGTCGATGCCAAGAGCGTAGAGTGCTGAGAGGCAGTGCTCAACGGTGCATACCTCAACGCCGCCTTTTGCCAAGACGGTGCCACGGGTGGTTTTAGAAACATTGTCGGCCAAAGCCTCAACGAGAGGTTGACCTTCGAGGTCCATGCGTTGGAATACGCGACCTGTGTTGACCTCGCCGGGAAGGATGGTGAGGTTGATAGCTGCGCCAGTGTGCAATCCCTTACCTGAGAGGGTGATTGGGGCGCCTATGGTTTGTTGTTTTGCCATAATATGTAGTTTGTTTTGTTTTTTCAAGTTATTTCTTCTCCTCAAGTAGTGCGGTGAGGCGTGCCACCTCTTTCTTCAGTGCCTGGAACTCTTGAAGCAGTTCGGGCGTCTGACGTTGTGCGATGGCGGAGCGGCGGAAGATGCCGACAGGCATGGCTGGTGAGCCTTGCCAAATCTTTCCAGGTTCCTTCACGGCGCCTGCCACGCCGGTCTGTGCGCCGAAGATAGAGCCTGCAGCCACCTCGATGTGACCTGCCACGCCTACCTGACCGGCGAAGATGCAGTGTGGAGCAATCTTCGTTGAGCCAGCCACGCCAGTCTGTGCTGCCATGGCGGTGTGCTCGCCCACCTCCACGTTGTGGGCTATCTGAACGAGGTTGTCGAGTTTCACACCCTTGGCGATGTGTGTCACGCCCATCGTAGCGCGGTCGATGGTGGTGTTGGCACCGATTTCCACGTCGTCGTCAATCTTCACGTGACCAATCTGAGGAATCTTGTGGTAGCAGCCCTCAGCATCGGGAGCGAAGCCGAAACCGTCGGCACCGATGACGGCGCCAGCGTGAATGATGCAACGCTCGCCCACCTCGGTGTGGTCGTAGAGGGTAGCATGGGCGTAGACGATGGAGTCGTTGCCAACGCTGCTTCCCTCGCCAACGAAGGCGTGTGGGTAGATACGGGCATTCTTGCCGATATGTGCACCTTGTTCAACGACGGCGAAGGCGCCTACGTAGGCTCTCTCTTCTACCGTAGCTCCTTCGGCAACATAGGCACGAGGGTCAATGCCGCTACGTTGCGACTGCATGCTCTGTACCAATGTGAGCAGTTGGGCAATGGCGGAGTAGGCGTCGGGCACGCGGATGAGTGTGGCGTTGATGGCTTGCTCTGCCTTGAAGTCGTTGTTCACCAAGACGATTGAACTCTCTGTGGTGTAGATATAATGGGTGTACTTGGGATTGGAGAGGAAGGAGAGTGCTCCTGGACGTCCTTCTTCAATCTTGGCAAAGTCGGAGACACGGGCATCGCCGTTGCCTTCTACCTTGCCACCGAGAAACTCGGCAATCTGTTTCGCTGTAAATTCCATCGTTATTGTTCGTTTTTATTTGTCGTGGTTCCCATCGCCCAGCAGGTCGAGACGCTTGGGGAGCGGCAGCTCGTCGACTGGGATGTAGCATAGGAACGTACGCGTTGTCTTATGGTTGAGAATCGTTGGATTCATACTGTCGCCCACCTGCGAGAGTTCGCGTACCTCATTGTCGCCAAAGAGGATACCGATGCTGCCGTCGCCAGTGTCGTAGGTGCTTTGTTTCACCACACGTTGGGCGTAGAGGTAGCGTCCCTCGGCCTCGGAGATGTTGAACATCTTGGCGTAATGACGTTGGAGAGCCTCCTCCTCGGCAGGTTGCAACGGCTGGTTGAGTGGCATCACCTTCATCAGTACGCGGTTCATCAGGTTGCGACTCAGCATAGAGAGTATCTCATCTGAGTGATTCTGCCACACCTTGATGGCAGAGAAGAGGTCGGAGTCGTCAAGGTTGGTGAAGTGGTTGAGTGCCATGGCATCGTTGTCGAACGACTCGGCATTGCGCTCTGCCTCCAAGAAATAGTGGAGTGCAGGGGTGGCAAACACCTCGTCGCCACGCATGCAGAGTTCCTTGGCGCGGCGCAGTACGCGGATAAGCAGTTCCTCGGCGCCGAGCGAAGTCTTGTGGAGATAAACCTGCCAGTACATGAAGCGGCGGGCAATCAGGAAGTTCTCTATCGAATAGATGCCCTTGCGCTCCACCACAAGGCGGTCGTTGCAGACGTCAAGCATCTTGATGATACGCGCAGAGCCAATCTCGCCCTCTACGACGCCGGTGTAGAAACAGTCGCGGCGGAGATAGTCGAGGCGGTCCATGTCGAGTTGGCTGCTGATGAGCTGGTGGAGGAAGCGGCGTGGGTAGCGGTCGCAGAAGATGTCGATAGCCAACTGTAGCTTTCCTCCCATCTCACGGTTGATAATCTCCATCAGTCGGAGCGAGATCTCCTCGTGGGTGATGCCGCTGAAAAGGGTGTGCTCCAAGACGTGTGAGAACGGACCATGTCCGACGTCGTGAAGCAAGATGGCTGCCATCACACCGTCGGCCTCCTCCGGACTGATGTCGTGTCCCTTGCTGCGCAGCTGCTTGATGGCCTCCGTCATCAGATGGAGTGCTCCCAACGAATGCTGGAAGCGTGTGTGTTGTGCGCCCGGGTAGACATAAGACGCCAATCCCAACTGCTTGATGCGGTTGAGGCGTTGCAGATAGGGGTGCTCCACGATATCGTAGAGCATCTCGTTAGGTATTGTGATGAACCCGAATACCGGGTCGTTGATTATTTTTCTCTTATTGCCTGTCAAGGTCGTTATTGTTTAATCTTCGTTGTTGTTGTAGCGTTGGTACATCTTGCCAATCTGTTGGCGCATCGTATTGCGCAGACTCTCTGGCTCCAACACTTCGAGTTGATCTCCGTGAGAGAGGAGTTCGTTGATGAAGTCCTTCTCCGGACGGAGGAAGAACTCAAATCGTCCGTCGCCAATCTCCTTTTGTGAGCAGTGGAGCGGCAGCGTGCGGAGATACTCGGGCATCTCACCGTAGGTCTGAATCACGATTTTCTCCGCTTCGTGGATGTGGAACACGCCGTAGCAGTCGGCAAAGTATTCCATCACATGAATGTGCTTTGGTGTCAACTCAAACTTGGTGCGCGACACCTTGAGGTCGACGATGCGGTCGAGGGCAAAGACACGCATTCCTCGGCGTTTCGGCACGTAGGCCAACAGATACCAACGCTGTTTGTGCACTTTCAGTCCGCAAGGGTGAAGCGAGTATTGTTCTGGCTCTGTCGACACAAACTTCTTGTGTGTGATGTTGAGCACAGCCTGTTGTCGGATGCCGTCGATGATGCTCTGGAGATACTGATATCCTTTAGGAATGCTCTCCAAGATAATCTTATCGTGCACCTCTCCGCTCTCGGCAATCACGTTAGAGAAGCTGAGACTGCTCACCACAAACTCCGAAGCGCTGTCGGTCCTCTCCCGTTGTACCTCGCTCTTTCTGTTGATGAAATAGAAGTGTTCTGTACCTCTTTTCTTACATTTGATTTCGTAGCCGAACACCTCTTTGATGGCGTCGCGCCAGCGGTGGAAAGTGCGGGCAGAGAGCGGACGGTTGGGATTTCTTGCGTCCCATTTCTTTGTGATGTCGGTGAGGGTAAACTCGCCCGAATCGATGGTGTTGATAAGCCACACATAGTTGGCCATCAGGTTTTCGCTCATGATGTTTTTGTTGTTAGGGTGGGGTGTTATGTCGTGCTATTTAGCTCTTTTCCAGTATTGGGTGCGCCCGAGGACGCCAGCCTTGTCGATGGAGCCGCGCAGTTTCAGTCGACCATCTTTCTCCAAGGTGATTTTGCCGTGGTAGAAGTTGCCGCTCTCGGGGTCGAGGAGCGAGCCGCCGAAAAGGGTGTTGCCGTCAGCCTTCATGCCGCGGAGAATCACCATGCCCACGATAGGTTTGTTGTGGTCGGCACCTTTACATTTCTCGCATACCACGTCTTGATACTCCTCTGGAACATAGAGTTTCTCAATCTTGCCGTAGTAGAGTCCGTCGGAGCCTTTGTAGATGCGTACCAAGCCGCGTGGCTCGCCGCTCTTGTCGTCGATGGTCACCCAACGACCCACGATACCCTCTTGTGCCATGGCGCAGAGGGAAAGTCCGATGAAGCATATCAATGTAAAGAATCTTCTCATAGTGTATTATCTGTTTTTAGTGAAACCATAGATGTCGTGAATATGTAGGATGCCGACGATAGGAGCGTTTTCCTCCTCGCTGTCGGTCACCGCCAAAGTTGTGATTTTATGACGGTTCATGAGGTCGAGGGCGTCGTTGACCATCTTGGTCTTGTCGATGCGCTTGAATCCTGGAGTCATGAAATCGCCGGCCTTCAGTTGTTGGAAATTCTCCACGCGTTGAACGATGCGGCGTATGTCGCCGTCGGTGATGATGCCTACGAAGTTGCCCGCCACGTCTTTCACGAGAGTCATGCCGAGTTTCTTACTGCTCACCTCCACGAGGACGTCGCGCAGCGAAGTGCCTTCGTCGACGGCAGGAATCACCGTGCCCATCACCTCGCTGACGTGGGTCAGCATGCGGCGTCCGAGGGCACCGCCTGGATGGTAGAGGGCGAAGTTCTCGGGTTGGAAGTTGCGCGCCTCCATGAGGCAGACGGTGAGTGCGTCACCCATCACGAGGGTGGCAGTGGTGGAGGTTGTTGGAGCCAGACCGATTTTGCAGGCTTCCTTGCGTACCCCCACGTTCAACACGTAGTCGCACTGCAGAGCGAGGGTCGACTGCGGCATACCGGTCATCGCCACCAAGGTGCAGCCGAGGCGTTTCAGCGGAGCGGGCATGCGGACAATCTCTTCCGACTCGCCGCTGTTGGAGATGAGCACCACGATGTCGCCGCGCGACACCATGCCGAGGTCGCCATGCTGTGCCTCTGCAGCGTTGAGGAAGATAGCTTGTGTGCCTGTTGAAGCCAACGAGGCGGCAATCTTACGGCCGATGAGACCCGTCTTGCCGATGCCCGAGATGACCACCTTGCCGTTGCTGTGGAGGATGAGGTCTACCACTTGGCAGAAGGTGTCGTCGAGATGGTTAAGCACGTAACCTATCTCTTCTTGCTCGGAGCGGAATACCTCGCGAGCACGTTCTATGATGTTGTTGCTTGTTGTCATAGCGCTTTGGTGATACTGTCGATGTCGATGGCGCGTTGAAGCACCGTCTCCACCGTGTCGAGTTGAAGTTGGTTGGCGGCGTCGCTCCAGGCGTGGTCGGGGTCGGGATGCACCTCAGCGAAGAGGGCATCGATGCCGACGGCACAAGCGGCGTTGATGAGGTAAGGAACCATCTCGCGATTGCCACGGGTAATCTCTCCGCCAGGCTGTTGCACTGAGTGGGTGGCGTCGAACACCACGGGATAGCCCAACGAGCGCATCTCCGGCAGTCCGGAAAAATCTACCACTAGACGACCGTAGCCGAACGATGTGCCACGCTCACAGAGCATCACATCGTTGTGGCCCGAGCCTTCAAACTTGCCGATGATTTGTTTGGTGTCCGCAGGAGCCATAAACTGTCCTTTTTTGACGTTGACAGGCTTGCCGGTGGCAGCTGCGGCCAACAAAAGGTCGGTTTGACGGCAGAGAAAAGCGGGAATTTGCAACAAATCAACCACCTCTGCCACTGGTTGACACTGGTGACATTCGTGAACGTCGGTCATGACGGGGAGGTCGAGTTCGTGCTTTACTTTATCGAGAATGCGCAACCCTTCTTCCATGCCGGGACCACGTTTTGAACCCAGTGAAGAGCGGTTGGCTTTATCAAATGATGCTTTGAATATTAGATTGACATCCAGTTTGTTGCAAATCGTTTTCAGTCGCTCGGCAGTATGCATCACCATCTCCTCTGTCTCGATGACACAGGGTCCTGCCAGCAGTGCGAAGCGTTGCTTTCCACCGATGGTGAAGCGGCCGTTAATCTCTATTTCTCGTACCTTTTCCATGTGTTGCAAAGGGTCAAAGTATAATCTCCCTATTAAAGGGCAAAGTTATGATATTTTTTTCAAATTACTAATACTTTAGACCATAACTCTGCATTAGTTTATAGTTTGATTTCAAAGATGGGCGTTTGTTTAATCGTCAGCCTTTTTTTGAGTTGGTTGTCAGCAACAAAAAACCCCGAAGGAGAAAAATTCTTTCGGGGTGTGTATCTGCTTAGTACGGAGGAGATTATTCGCGTACGAGTGCGAAATCGAGTTGTTTGCGCATCAAATCGGCGCGGGCTACTTTCACTTTCAGAGGGTCGCCCAGCTGATATGAGCGGTGGTGGTGACGTCCGGTGATGCAGTAAGTTTTTTCATCGAACACGTAGTAATCGTCGTCGAGGTCGCGGATTGGGATCATGCCCTCGCATTTGTTCTCGTTGAGTTCCACGTAGATGCCCCATTCTGTAACACCGGAGATAACGCCGTCGAACACCATGCCCAGACGTTCGCTCATATACTCCACCTGTTTATATTTGATGCTGGCGCGCTCGGCATTGGCAGCCAGTTGCTCCATCTTTGATGAGTGGTCGCACCAGTCTTCCCATTGGATAGGGTTGACGCTCTTGCCGCCGTCAAGATAGGTGGTCAAGAGGCGATGAACCATCATGTCTGGGAATCGGCGGATAGGCGAGGTGAAGTGGGTGTAGTAGTCGAATGCCAAGCCGTAGTGGCCGATATTCGTGGTCGTGTAGATAGCCTTGGCCATAGAGCGTACGGCGAGGGTCTCGATGAGGTTCTGCTCCTTCTTACCCTCTGCCACGTCGAGCAGGTGGTTCAAGGCTGCCGACACCTCGTAGTTCTTGCCGGTGGTCTTCAAGCGGTAGCCGAATTTCTTGATGAACCCAGCGAAGTTGTTGAGTTTGTCGGGGTTAGGCACATCGTGAACACGGTAGACGAAGGTGCGTTCCTTGCCGTCGATTTTCTTCTTGCCGATATGCATTGCCACGGTCTTGTTGGCCAAGAGCATGAACTCCTCGATGAGTTTGTTGGCCTCCTTCGACTCCTTGAAATAGACGCTCAGAGGCTTGCCCTTCTCGTCGATTTCGAAGCGAACCTCCGTGCGCTCGAAGGCGATGGAGCCCTTGGCGAAACGTTGGGTGCGGAGAATTTGTGCCAACTCGTTGAGTTTGAGAATCTCGTCGGCATATTCGCCCTGACCTTTCTCGATGATCTCTTGTGCCTCCTCGTAGGTGAAGCGGCGGTTGGAGCGGGTCACGGTGCGGGCTATCTTGTAGCTGAGGATGTCGGCTTTGTTGTTCATGCGGAAGATGCATGAGTAGGTGAGCTTATCCTCGTCTTGACGGAGTGAACAGAGCTCGTTGCAGAGTCGTTCGGGGAGCATTGGAATTGTGCGGTCCACAAGATAGACGGAGGTAGCACGCTTGATGGCCTCCTCGTCGATGATGCTGCCTGGGGTGACGTAGTAGGTCACGTCGGCAATATGAACGCCCACCTCCCACTCGTTGTCGCCCACCTGACGGATGGAGAGTGCGTCGTCGAAGTCTTTGGCGTCGCGGGGGTCGATGGTGAAGGTCACCACGTCGCGCATATCGATGCGGCGGTCAATCTCCTCCTGAGGAATCTCGGCAGGGATGCGGTTGGCAGCTTCCTCAACGGCTTTTGGATAAGAGTAAGGGAGTCCGAACTCAGCCAAGATGGCATGCATCTCGGTGTTGTTGTCGCCGGTATCGCCCAGCACATCTACCACCTCGCCGATAGGGTTGCGGTCGTCTTTGTCCCATTCGGTGATGCGAACCACACATTTCTGGCCGTTCTTGCCACCTTTGGTCTTGTCGATAGGAACGAAGATATCGTGTTGCAGTTGCTTTTTGTCAACCACTACGAATGCGAAGTTATGCTTGATCTCGAGGGTTCCAACGAACTCTGTCTTGGCGCGTTGGAGAACCTCAACCACCTCACCTTCCTGCTCATGACCTTTGCGGCGAGGAGTCAGCAACACCTTCACGATGTCGCCGTTCATCGCGCGGTTCATAGCGCGCTCAGGGATGAGCACGCGGTCGGCGCCGTCGTCAGGAATGAGGTAGGTCTTGCGGTCGGCGGTTTGTTTGTCGATTTTGCCGGTCACATACGCCTGACGCATATTGATGCGATAGACGCCGAAGTCGGGTTCGCTCACGATGCCGTGCATCTCCAGTTCGAAGAGCACCTCGGCAACGGCCTCCTTCTGGCGACCGTTCTTCATCTGCAGTGCGTGGGAGATCTGTTTGTAGTTGAATGATTTATTAGGCTCTGAGCTCAACAGATTCACGATGCTGGTCATCAGCTGTTGTCTGTCTACGCGGTCGCTGCGGCGCGAGGAGCCACGATTTGATGATGATGTTTTCTTTCTCATTGTGTTAAGTTTTCGAATAGTGTTGTTACTGTTTGGAAATCACCACGCGACGGTTTATAGCGCAGTCGAGTGGGGTCTTGTCGTTGGCGAGCGGGGCACTGTTGCCCATCCCTTTTGCCACGAGGCGGTCGGCCTGGATACCCATGGCAACGAGTCGCTCCACGATGGCGTTGGCTTGAAGTTGGGTGCGTTCCAAAGCCACGGAGTCGGACTGAGTGAGGTCGTCGTGACACTCGATAGCCACCACCATGTTGCTCTGCTGACGCAAGAGGTTGCGGAGTTGGGTGATGGCGGTCATAGCTTGAGGCGCAAGGGTAGAGTCGTTGGCAAAGGCGATGGTGCGAATCACGATATTGCTCTGACGCTCCATCTGATAAGTCAATGGGACGATGCCGTTGCACACCATGATATTGGTCACAGCGTTGGCGTTGGCATTGCGGAAAGCGTTCCATTCGTCGTGACTCAGCCAGAGGGTAGAAGGCTGCTTGCAGTCGGTCACCTCACAGATTTGCTTGCCGTTGACATAGGCGGTCAGGCGGTGACGGTCGTAGGTGATGGCGAGGTGGTTCCAGTTGCCAAGTTGGAAGAACTGCGATGGGAGCTGACCCATTGAGGAGCGGCCCATATCGTCTGGGGTGCGGTAGACGAGTCGGTACTCGTTGGTAGAGAGGTGGAGTTGGAACGACTGTCCCCACTTCTCGTTGTTGGTGCCGATGGTGTGTTGGAAATCGAGTCCGTCGCCAGGACAGAAGAAGTCCAACTCGAAGGGGCATTGGTCGGAGAGGTGTGGTTGGTTGAGGGGCTCAACGGTGGTCTCGTTGGCAAAGCGGAGACAGCCCTTGCCCCCCACGTTGCCCACATCCACATTGACGCG
>CALEJM010000021.1 GCA_937898265.1 uncultured Porphyromonadaceae bacterium | reverse complement strand
GAGAAAATCCCCAGTGGCAACCCGCCTCAGCCTCAACGGCACCATCATCGTTGGTCGCGACATCGCTCACGCCAAACTGAAAGCCCGTCTCGACGCAGGCGAGGGTCTCCCACAATATATCAAGGATCACCCAATCTACTACGCCGGCCCTGCCAAGACTCCAGCAGGCATGCCTTGCGGCTCAATGGGCCCAACCACTGCCGGACGTATGGACCCTTACGTTGACGAGTTCCAAGCCAACGGCGGCAGCCTCATCATGTTGGCAAAAGGCAACCGTAGCCAAGTGGTTACCGACGCTTGCCAAAAACACGGCGGCTTCTACCTCGGCTCAATCGGCGGTCCTGCAGCCATCCTTGCTCAAAACAACATCAAGAGCATCGAATGCGTAGAATATCCAGAACTCGGCATGGAAGCCATCTGGAAAATCGAAGTTGAAGACTTCCCAGCCTTCATCCTTGTGGACGACAAAGGCAACGACTTCTTCAAACAGCTGAAACCTCGCTGCTAAGCTAAGAGCAAACACAGCAACATAACTCCAAGGGGCGAACTGACATACCAGATTTCGCCCCTTTTCTTTTTCCTTATATAAAAAAGAGGATGCAAAAGCAAAACTTCTAAAAATTTTCCCTACCTTTGCAACCACAAATCATCATTTAATCAACCAACTAAATTCTTGTAAATTATGACTACAAAATTTTTCAAATGTCCACACTGTGGCAACGTAATCGTAAAACTGGTCGACTCCAACGTAGTGCCTCACTGCTGCGGCGAAGAGATGAAAGAACTCAGCCCAAAAGGTATCGATGGAGCCAAAGAGAAACATGTGCCTGTAGTGACACGCACTGAAAACAACATGCTCAACATCAAAGTGGGAGAAATGCCTCACCCAATGACCCCTGAACACCACATCGCCTTCGTGGCAGTGGAGACTCCAAACAGCATCGACGTTCACTATCTCGACCCATCACAGCCTGCCGAAGCCGTATGCTACGCTCCGCAAGAGGTGACTGCTGTCTACGAGTACTGTAATCTCCACGGACTCTGGATGACAACAGAAATCAAATAACATACACAATGGAAAAATCACTCAAAGGAACAAAAACCGAGGCTAACCTCTTGGCAGCCTTCGCTGGCGAGTCAATGGCCCGCAACAAATACACCTACTACGCCTCAAAAGCCAAAAAAGACGGCTACGAGCAGATAGCAGCTATGTTTGAAGAGACCGCAGCCCAAGAGAAAGAACACGCTAAGATGTGGTTCAAACTCATCCAAGGCATCGGTTCAACCATCGACAACCTCCGTGATGCTGCCGCCGGCGAAAAAGAAGAGTGGGTCGACATGTATCCACGCATGGCCAAAGAAGCCAAAGCAGAAGGCTTCGACGAGATTGCAGAACTCTTCACCCTCGTAGGCAAAGTAGAAAAAGTGCACGAAGAGCGCTACCTCAAACTCCTTCAGAACATTGAAAACGGCATCGTTTTCAGCCGCGAAGGCGACTGCATCTGGCAATGCCGCAACTGCGGACACGTCCACATCGGCAAAACTGCCCCCGAGACCTGCCCAACATGCAATCACCCACAGGCATACTTCGAACTCAAATCTGCCAACTACTAAGCTTACAGGTTTTTCGAAGACCCTAAAAAACAGTCCAGTTTCACCTCGTTGTGAAACTGGATTTTTTTCTCACTTTTTTCTATGCAGTCAGATAGGAAAAGAGTAACTTTGTCCTCAAATTTTAGAACATTATTTCATGCTTTACGAAACACCAATCTTTGGTCCAATCACCAGTCGTAGACTCGGTCAGTCGCTCGGCGTCAACCTCATGCCTGCCGACAGCAAACTCTGCTCCTTCGACTGCATCTACTGCGAATGCGGCTTCAACTTCGTGACTCCAGGCTCCAAACGCCCAACCAAGGAAGAAGTCATCTCCAAACTCGATGCCAAACTCGACGAAATCCGTCGTGCCGGCGGCGTAATCAACACCATCACCTTTGCCGGCAACGGTGAGCCAACGCTCCACCCTCATTTCTTGGAAATCATCAACGGTGTCATCGAGAGTCGCAACCGCCACTTCCCCGAAGCTGTCATCTCCGTACTCTCCAACGCAACCCACTGCGGCAAGCCAGAGGTGTTTGAGGCGTTGAACAAGGTGGACAACAATATCCTCAAACTCGACTCCGCCATTGAGGCAACCGCCCAACTGGTCAACCAACCAACCGTAAAATACTCTGTTGCCGAGACCGTTGAGAACCTCAAACGCTACAACGGCAACTTCACCCTACAGACACTCTTCTTCAGCGGCACCCACCGAGGCATCGCCTTCGACAACACGACTCCTGAAGAGGTAGCCGCATGGTTGGAGGTAGTCAAAGCCGTCAAACCTAAAGAGGTGATGGTCTATTCCCTTGACCGCAAAACGCCTGTCGACACACTCCAAAAAGCCTCTGCCGAGACACTCAAGGCTATTGGTGCTCAGGTGGAAGCACTTGGCATCAAGGTGCAAGTGGCACTCTAATGCACAACCGCACGCAGACACTTCACGACGCGGTTGCCCAAATACAAGGACAACGCATCATGGTATGCCCGCTCAACTGGGGGTTGGGGCATGCCACAAGATGCGTTCCTATTATCCAAGAGATAGAACGACAAGGCAAGCAAGCCGTCATCGCCGCCTACGGACAGTCGGAGCAATGGCTGCAACAAGAGTTTCCGTACCACGAAATCATCCATTTCCCTGGGGTGGAAGTGACCTATTCCAAAGGGGAATCGCAAGTGGGCGCCATGCTACGCGCCATACCCAAAATCCTGCGAGACATACGCCGCGAGCACCGTCTTCTTCCCCAACTGATTCGCCAATATCATATTGACGCTATCGTAAGCGACAACCGCTTCGGACTATTCTGCAGCGAGGCACCAAGCGTCTATATGACCCACCAACTAATGATTAAGATGCCGAAAGGGTTGACGTGGTTGGAACCGTTGGGACACTGGCTACACCACCGCTTCATCCGACGGTATAACTATTGCTGGGTGCCCGACTATGCCGAGTCGCCCTCACTCTCCGGCGACCTCTCCCACCGCTTTCAAACGTCAAAAAACACCCTTTTCATCGGACCTTTATCTCGCTTTCTGGCACCAACGGACACCAACACAGTCCTCTCCGACTACAACACCGTGGCTATCCTCTCCGGCCCGGAACCTCAGCGCTCACTCCTGGAGTCGGCGTTGACAGAACGGTTCGCTGCCTCAAACGAAAAGGCACTCATCGTCTGTGGCACACCATTGCCTACCGCCCATTGGGAAACAATAGGCAATCTCACCAAGGTGTCCCACCTCCCTACCAGTCAAATCGAAGCATTGTTGCTCTCAACTCCCCATATCTACTGCCGCAGCGGATACACCACGCTGATGGATCTCGACACGCTTGGACGCACCGCAACACTCATCCCAACACCCGGGCAAACCGAGCAGGAATATCTTGCCGAAATAGCTGTTGAACGAGGTTTTCAATGGATGAAACAGAGCGAAATTCTCACCCCTAAGAAATAAAAAACTGCCAAGGTGCTGATTTCAAGAAAAAAGTTTATCTTTGTAAACTCAAAAGATTGTGCAGATTTGTGCTCGAAGGCAACAATAAAAACGGGTGCAAATCGTTATGTACAAAGATTATAACAAGTTTCAGAACATAGGTAAATAAGATAACAATGAAGAAACATCTTTGGCTTCTCGCGTTGATTTTCTGCGTTATCGGCTTCGCAGCTTGCGACACCGAGACTCAATCAGAGAAAACTCTCACAACTGTGACATCGTTCAAGTTGAAAAATGGTTATAAGTCGAAAACCGACACCATCTTCCGACTGCAGAACTACAAGTTCATCATCGACACCGTAACGATGACTATCTACAACGAGGACTCACTCCCTTATCAGTGCCGTCTCGACTCATTGATTCCAGTCATCACTGGCACAGCCGAGTATCTCTACATCAACGATACTATCAAATACGATTACAGGGCTAAGAATTTCAAACCAGACACCTTTGACTTAAGCCAACCTTTCGTAATCACTGCCTTCGCCGAGAAAAAAGGCATCACTAAGACCTATACCTTAGAGTTGCGCGTTCACCAAATTGACCCAGAACTTTATGTTTGGGAGGGTCTTAACTCCGAAATCTATAATATCGACGCTACCAACGAGGTAATGAAGACATTCGACCAATCACTCTGGCTCTTTGTTGAATCGAGCACTGGCGTGAGCGCTCTTCAGTCGGCCGACGGCAAGCAATGGACGCGCTTTGCTACCACCGGTTTCCCACAAGGCGCCGACATCCGTACGATGGTCAACTGGAAAGAGACACTCTACCTCTATCACGACAACAAACTCTATACCTCAACCGACGCCACCACTTGGAGCGTCAAAGCACCAGGCAACGGCACCATCACAAAACTGCTGTTTGAGATGAACGGCAAACTCTATGCGCAAGCTATTGAGAGCGGCACTTCTACCCTCTACGCTACTACCGACGGCAGCACCTGGGAGATGGTGGCCACACTGCCATCCAACTTCCCAGTCAGCGGCGCAGGCATCTGGCGCGACACCACACTCACCGGAGCTCAACGTGCCTATGTTGTTGGCGGCAGAAACGCCAGCGGTCAACTGCTCAACAGCGTTTGGTGCTCCGAAAACGGCGAATATTGGGCCAACATGATTTCTCGCGACTGGTTTACTCCACGTGAAGATGTTGCCGTTGTTCAATACGATAGCGTATTGATGATGTTCGGCGGTCGCGACGACAATGGTCTTGTAAGCGACGTTCAGTTGGTTTCACCAGACTTTGGTGTTACCTGGCGCGCACCTCGCAACGACGAGAATATCAGTCCATTGTTTACCCCTCGCTACGCTGCCAACGTGGCTACCGACAACAGATTCTTCCT
>CALEJM010000020.1 GCA_937898265.1 uncultured Porphyromonadaceae bacterium | reverse complement strand
GAACATAACGAACGGCAGACGAACGATAGCCACCAGAGGTGTAGGCATTGCTTACACCATTGTCGTTGGAGACGTAGAGAGAGTGTGTTCCACCGTTGTTGACAGCAGTACCAACATACCATTTGGAAGCAGCTGCAGCAGTAGAGGTTGAGACAACAGCCCAGTCGCCATTTTGAGTATTCTCGAAGTTCTCAACATAAGGCAAGGTTACCTGGTTGGCAGGAACGGTGCGGAGTTTGTAGTAGACCACAGAGTCGCAGCCAGAAGCGTTGATGTAGTTGACCATCTGAGTGCCTGTAGCATGATAGTAGATGCCGTTGATGAGCACTGAATCACCATAGTTGAGGTTGATATGCACGGTGTCGACGGTAGATGGCAAGACGGTGAAGTTGAGTGTCTCAACAGAGTCGCAGCCGTTGGCAGTGGTGCTGGTCCAGATGTCGGTACTGGTGGCATTGTAGGTTTTGCCATGCCAGATGTATGGCAATTCGTTGGAGCAACGTGTGACATTCCATGTGTTTGAATAAGAAGGGAAGACGTTGACAGTGAGTGTCACAACAGAGTCGCAGCCGTTGGCAGCCGTAGTGGTGTAGGTGTAGGTGCCTTCAGCAGTGATGATATAATCATGCCATGAGTAAGGCAACTCGGAAGAACAGAATGTCATAGTCTCGCTGGAGGCTTTGACAGGGTTGACATTGACGGTGAGTGTCACGATAGAGTCGCAACCGTAGACTGTCAAGTCGTTGTGGGTGTAGGTACCTGCAGCCGTGATGGTCTGACCATTCCAAGAGAATGGAAGATCTGAAGAGCAGACAGTCTGAGTAAGGTTGGTAGTCTTAGCTTCCACAACGGTAAGATACACACGATATATAGTATCGTTGGAAGTGGAAGTCATGTAATTCTCACCCGTGAGAGATGCCAAGTCTTCAACACTCAGATGGAGGCCGAAGCGATTGAATTCTTCGTCGTTACAATGGGTAACACCCACTGTAGAATATATCGGTGCGGTAAATCTGAAGTTGTCGATAGCAACAGGTGGATCGTTGTAGGTGTCGTCGTCGTTTTGCCAGTGGAAGACAACGTAGTAGTCGTCGGTGGTTGGGAGGTTGACGATAGTTGCTTCATGCTGCCAGGTGTTATGGCCATTGAGGTATCTGTTGTCCACAGGAATGGTGTAGCTTGGCAGAGATTGGTAGTTGACACTGCCGAAGAGTGTTGAGGCATTGAAGTCGGACGCACGAACAACATAGACACGCATGTAGTCGTAGAAAGACTCGCCGAGGCCCAGCCAGTCGTAACTGATGGCATAGTTGCCTGCTGCTGCATGAGCTGGGAAGACTGCCATGGTAATGGTGGTTGAGGCTTCGTCGTAGGTATGGGTCAAGCCACCGTCGTTGGAGATATAGAGCGAACGGTTGCCACCATTGTTGACTGCGGAACCGATATGCCACTCGCTTCGGTTAGGTGAGGTTGAGTTGTTGTAGAAGAACCAGTCGGCATCAAGCACGGTGTTCTCAAAATCGGAGATATAAGGGAGAGAACGAACCGGGAGATCGGTGATGGTCAATACCAAGGTATGGTAATTCGGACAAGGAGTTACGACACCAGGCTCGGTGACAGTGTAGGTGCCTGCAGCATTGTAGGTCTGACCTCGCCAAGTGTAAGGGAGGTCGGCAGTGGTGACGGAGACATAAACGGTGTCTTTGGTGTTAGGGTTGACGGTGAGGTGCAAGGTAACGATAGAGTCGCAACCGTTGGCAGCCGTGAGATAAGCATTGAAGTTGCCAGTCTCGGTCATTGACATACCTTTCCAAATGTAAGGCAGGTCGGTCTGACAAACGTTGGCATACACGTTGGTTCTCTTCACGTCGACGAGGGTGAGATAGAGCGTATAGACGGTGTCGTTGCTGCGATGGGTACGAACAGCCATCGCACCGGTCTGAATCTCATCGGTGGTGACGTTGAATCCATATTTAGTATATGGTACGTTGCGGCAGGGAGAGTCGTTGATGGTTCTTGCCACGGTGTTGCCGAGGAAGAGGTGGTCGATAGCTACTGGAGGATCGTTGCAGACTGAGGCATCGTTGTGCCAGAGAATAACGAGTTTGTAGGTACCGGCAGTGGCGATATCGACAGAACCGGTGTATTTGTGCCAAAGAGTATCGATGGTGGAGTTGAGGAAACTGCCATTATCCAATGGGATGCAGCCAGTTGGGAGTGTGGAAGCACCATAGAAAGATTGGAGGGTAGCATCGGAAACAGTTGAAGGAGCAAGGTAGACACGGAAGTAGTCGTAGGCATTGGTTCCTGAAGAGTAGATTTCACCTTTACAACGCCATGCATATTCTACATTGTAGGTACCGTTAGACATCTGGACATCGAGGATGGCAGTAGCATTGGTGGTGGTGCTGCTATAGTGGTTGCTGACACCATTGTTATTGGAGATGTAGAGACCTTGGTTGCCTTCCGATTTGGCTGCTGTGCCTACAAACCAACCGTTGGTGCCTGTGTAGGTGTTGAGACCCCATTTAGCAGCAACAGCAGAGCTATTTTCAAACTCTTCTATAACAGGGAGAGTGACGGCTTGACGCACGGTGACAAGCTCTTGCATCACCCAATCGGTGTAGTAGTTGTCGGCCAGTTTGATGCGGATGAAGACGTAGTATTTGGTGTTGAAGTTGAGGTTGGCACTCGGACGAACAATGTAATTCGGAGTGAGGTTGCTGTTGACCCAGAAATAGTCGTTGGCATTAGGTGTGTTGCAGAGTCGCAACTCATATTTTGAGGCCTTGCCGTGTGTGTCGACATTGACAACAGCCCTAACCGAACCACCGGTTTCTATTGAGTAGAGAGAGGTGAACTCAGGCAAGACAATCTCGCTTTCCTCAATGAGGATATCGTCGATATGGTAGTCGGCAGTGGTAGAGGTGCCTTTGGTGACGAAGGAGATGTAGCGGTTGCCTTGTGGACCTCCGTTGTAGAGTTGGAGGTTGTAGGATGTCCACTGTCCGTTGGCAGCATCGGAGATGGTGTCGAGCGGTACGAAGCGATAGGAGACGGCTGACGAAGAAGAGAGAGCCTGTACTTCGGAGACACCAACGATGAGGTCGTTAGGGTTGCCATTGGATTTCCACACGCGGAAGCTCAATCGGGTATCTTTCACTGGGTTGAGTACCAGAGGTGTAGAGGCATATTTGTCGTTACCACGAAGAGTCAGCGAGTAGTTAGTAGCACTGTCGCTTGGCAAGGTGGTATTGGAAATGCCTGGTGCTGAGCCGCCCTGATAGCTACCTACCTGCCAACAGGATGGAATGAGACCAGATTGGAAGTCTTCGCTATAGGGTTCGTTCGGGGTGATGACGAGGTCGCAGGCTGAGACAGGCGACATGCCGAACTTAGCGATTGGGCGGTAAGGCAAGATGGCCGGTGAGGCATAGCGGTTGGCATTTTGTGGGTTGATCTGAACGGTGTCGCAATAGGCTCGGAGCACTTTGCCTGCAACTGCCTCTTCGCAGAAATACGGGGTGTAGATATCCACGCCCGGATTGGCAGAGTTGGTGTAGTCGAGAATGGTGACACAGAGGTTCTTCTTACCGGAATAGGTAAACGGATAGAGGAAGTTGACGGTAGCCCAGTCGTCGTTTTTGTTGAAACTGAATGTACCGACGTGAGCCTTGCCGTAGTTGTCAATCGGATCCCAATCGGCATTGTTGGCAAAGGTAGATTTATCGGTCTCGCTGAGATAGATATAACCGCTTCGAGTGACATTACCGCTAAGCTGATGGAAGGCGATGTTGTTGAGGATAACAGGCTGCTGACCCAGTTCTTCTTTGGTATAGATGATTTGGGTGACGGTGTATTTGTAGTCGTCGTTGATAGGCTCGCCCGGACGGTTGCTGACAGCACAAGAGCCGATTTCCACTCCACCTCTCTTGATGTCGAACAAGACGACAGGACGAGAGTTTGAAGTCTGCATAGCCCAGTTGGCTGGTTCGCAGGTACGAGTGTCGGCTCGGTCGTAGATACAGCGACAGGTGGTGGTTGGTTCTACGGCAAAGGTTGGACGCTGGTTGTTGTCGTAGACACCGGTCTTATCGTAGACATAAACCACAAGGTTTTGTCGGCCATTGTAGAGGAATGGTTGGTTGAAAGGGAAATAGGTGTAGCGGGCATTTCCTTCGAAGTTGGTGATGCCGCCATACACTTTCACCATATTCTCCAGAGGAATAGGTGTGACGGAGCTGTAGGAGTTAAGGTCGGTGTGACCGACGTAGATCTCGACGTTACGGTTGTCGGCAAAGTTAGAGGCTGTCATCAGACTGATGCCTCTCAAGAAACCAGCTCCACCTATCTCACTGGCTGTATAGATAGATTGAGCACAGCTATATTTATAGTATGGGTTGATAGGTCGGGTATCGTTGCTTGTGGCAGCACCTACCTGATAGCCCGGTGTATAGAAACGGGTGAGGAGACGGGCATTCACCGAGTATGCACGAAGCGTTGAGGTGTATTTTGGACGGTTGCCATAGCCCATTGGGGTATTGTCTTCGGCTCCGACATAGACGCCGTTCAATTCGTCATAATAGAAAGTACAGTGGTCGTTGCTATTGGCCACACCGGTGACATCACGAACAGCAATGACGAGGTTGTCGCCTCCTTGAGCATTGTAATGGAAAATGCGGTCGAAGTCGATGCGAACCCAGTCGTCGGAGGAGCGTACTGTGACGTTGCCGCTGAACACCAAGGTCATGGTGTCAAGAGGAACCCAGCTATAGGATGTCAAAGAGGATTTATCCAATGAGGTATGTCCGAGATAGATTTCAAGACGTCGAGTGCCAGAACCAGAGCTGTGACGGAAGGCTACAGCATTGAGTTCGCGGGAACCACCCATCTCGGTAGAAGTATAGATTTGCTCTATCCAACTGTAGTTCTTGCTTGCAGTGAATAATGTGGTAGCGTTGTCTATTGTGTAGACCGGATTGATGGCTGTCTCATCATCGTAATGAGCCACTGTTGGAGTGAATGGCTCATAGGTGAACGCGATGACGCTACGGTTATTTTCCAGCAAGCGGTTGGTACCGTTAGGGTTCAGTGATGGATTAGGATAGACAGCACCATTGTCGCAATAGGATAACACGCAACTGGTGCTGCGCGATTTGCTGGCATAGTAACTCGGAATCGTGTTTGTGTTATACGATCCGGTTTTGTTTCTGACATAGAGAACAAGGTTCGATTCTCCATCATAGATAAACGGTGTCTGGAAGGTGATTTCCAGATTGGACGACAGTGGCCAAGTGACGGAACCATCGTAGACTTTCGTCAGTCCGTTGGGTGCGATGTAGTCGGACGCACTGGTGAAAGACGATTTGGTCGTATGACCGATGTAGACCTCTATCTGCCCAGTGATGGCAGAGGAGATGCTACCAAACCTATAGAAACGCAGTTTTGTCAAACGTGATTTCGGCAAATCCAACTCGTTGGCGGTATAGATCTGCTGCGACATGCCGTAGCTCCAGTGCGTAGGGAACGGAAGACCGGACACTATGGTGTCGATGGTTGACAAAAAAGGCTTACCATCTACAGGTGTCTGTGCCGACATGGTACACATCGTGACCATGGCCAACACAAAAAGTAAAAATGCCTTTTTCATTTTGTAGATATTTAGTTAACTTTTTATACTTTATTTGGAGCGGAGAGGTGTTTTTAAGTTGACCACTTTTGCGTTTTGGAGTCGGTTTCTTCATTTTTTTGTCATGTTCAACCCCAGAATGCACCACGTTTCCGAAAGGCTAAAATGAGACTTTTTTTCGCCATCACAAGCCTAAATACGCGGCATCCGAGTTTTTCAACGTTGGCGAACAGCAAGCCCGAAGTCACGCATCTGTCAATTCGCAAATATAAGGAAATTTTAAGAAAAGCGCACAAATCGAGTGTTAAATCAGCGATATGGATACAAAAAAAACGCCCACCTCTAAAGAGGCAGGCGTTTATGCTAATTGTCGACCTATATTATTTGGTACGTTTGCGATTGCCGTAGCGGCTCATGAACTTATCTACGCGACCAGCGGTGTCAACCAATTTGGTTTTGCCGGTGTAGAATGGGTGAGATGAGCTTGAAATCTCAAGTTTTACCAAAGGATAAGTTACCCCATCAATGTCGATGGTTTCTTTCGTAGCTACAGTTGAACGTGTGATAAAGATATCTTCGTTCGACATGTCTTTGAATACTACGGGTCGATAGCTCTCTGGATGAATTCCTTTTTTCATAGGACCTGTATTAAATTAATTTTTTTGCAAAAAAAAAGCGGAGAGAGAGGGATTCGAACCCCCGGTACCTCTCAGTACAACGGTTTTCAAGA
>CALEJM010000019.1 GCA_937898265.1 uncultured Porphyromonadaceae bacterium | reverse complement strand
TCTCTCCTTGATTGACCAATCGGACGTGCTTGCTGCCTACGATGCCGTGGCCGACTACCTCTTGGACAACCTCGACAACCTCTTCCATGCCAAGATAGAAGAAAACCACAAAAAGACGACCCCTCTGCCCGAACTCACCAAGCGCCATAACACACGCACCTACTACGACGCCCTTCCCAACGTCTTCACCCTTGAGGCAGTGAAGGCTGTGCGCCCCGACGCCAATTCGCGCACCATCTCCTACATGCTCTACAACTGGAAACGGTGCAAGCTCATCGCGGAATTGAATCAAGGAAAAACGACGGGAGACGGCGACAAAAAATATCAAAAAATCACCATTTAATCGGACATTATGCAACTGACACCACACTTCTCACTCCACGAATTTACCGCCTCTGCCACGGCGCGCCGACTCGGCATCGACAACACACCCCAAGAGGATCACATCGCCGCGCTGCGTTACCTCTGCGAGCAGCTGCTGGAGCCGCTCCGCAATCACGTGGGGCATCCCATCGTCATCAACTCGGGCTTTCGCTCGCCGAGACTCAACGCCGCCGTCGGAGGCGTCAAGAACAGTCAGCACCTTCGTGGCGAAGCTGCCGACATCCGCCTTGATTCCCGCCGCCAAGGGGAGGAATATATCGACTACATCAGGCAGCACCTCAAGTTTGACCAATTGATTTTGGAACACACCTCTCGCGGGGCGTTTTGGCTCCATGTTTCCTGTCGGCGCACTGGCAACCGCCAAACAATCACTCGCTTATGATGACTTGCAGACGTTTGAACCATTAAAAAGCAGTGAGTTTTTTTGCGGAAAAAGTAACCTTCAAAGTGCGTGAAGTGTTATTTTAAACATTCTGAAAGGCTCAAGACGGAAGTGGTTTTAACACGCAAAAAAATGGTGAAACCCATTTGTCGGCATCGAAAACCAACGTCAGAAAACCTTCCTCCAAACGGAGTCGGCAAGAAAAAAATGACGAAAATCGTCTGCCGAAAGGGTGTGCGATTTGGAGAAAAACGAACACCCCCAACCGAATGGTCGGGGAGGGACTGGGGTGGCGAAAAGGTAAAAAAATCAACTTTGCCCCCGATGAGATGGGGTGTTGAAATATAAAAATGAAACCAAATGGCATAAAAAATAAAAATATTTCAACGCGAGAGGTTATGTTTGAAAAGGTCTATGTTGGCTCATAAATTGTTTTATTTTGATTTTGTAACCCTTTGTATGAAAAAGCGTTGAAAAATTTTGTTTGGCAGAATTGCAAAAAGTAGAAGTCTCCTTTTTTAAAATAACAAAAAATCGTATATTTGCATAGTCTGCTTGATTTCTTTGAAAAAAGCAGCAAAAGCATTTTTGTAGACATTGACCTTACGGCAGGAGTCGGAAAAACGGCGCCTGTGGTGAGTGTTAATTTCTATGCCTCATCTATGCTTTTAACTTAAATAATATATATAGTATCACTAATTCAAAAAAATCATGAGAAAGAAACTACTCGTATTGAGTGTTTTGGCAATGTTGTTTTGCCTGAACATGAACGTTTCAGCTCAGCTCTCCATCTTCACGGAGAATTTTGAGTCTGGAATGCCTACGGGTTGGACTGTTGACCCCGTGTCAGTAGCCACTCCGTGGACGGTATCTTCCTCAGGTCTGACTGGTGTGACGGCATACGGCGGCTCCAACTATCTGTCGCTCTATACCACCGACCAGCAGAGTGCTACGAAGTTGGTGTCTCCATTGATGGACGCCACCTCGTTGACACAGCCTGAGATGAGGTTCTATCTGATGCAGAAGGCCAGAGGCCAGAACACGGGTTATGCCCGCGACACCCTCCGCGTCTATGCAAGAAATTCAGTGACTGCCAACTGGGTTTTGGTTGACACCAAATCCGCAGAAGTCAGCGTCTGGACCCTTCAGACCGTGGACCTCTCACAGTTCGCTGCCGGCAACCTTCAAATCGCGCTTGAGTACATCTACGGCGCCGGTTTGGGTATCGGTATCGACAACATGTATGTGGGCGACCCATCGGTCTGCTTCACTCCAAACAACCTCCAGGCCTACCGTGTGACCCACAACTCAGCCGAGTTGATGTGGACCGCCTACGAGACCGCCTTCCAGTTTGGCTTGAAAGTGAGCACGACCCCATTGGCTAACCCAGGTTCCTCAACAGCCAACATCGTTGACCAGACCGTGTTCTTCAAACCTTACACCGTAACCGGTTTGACCCCAAGCACCACCTACTACTTCTACGTGAGTGCAGACTGCGGCAACGGCGACGAGAGCTCATGGAGTGCTGCTGGTCAGTTCACCACCAAGTGTGCTCCAGTGACCTTGCCATTCACCCAAGGCTTTGAAGCCTCTGGCGACTTCACCACCTGCTGGACCCGCGAGTTCGTAGCCAACGGCGTATGGACCTCCACT
>CALEJM010000018.1 GCA_937898265.1 uncultured Porphyromonadaceae bacterium | reverse complement strand
AGCCGTGTTGAGAACCCTCAACGGAGAGGAATTCATGCACAAATATGACGAGCGTGGCTCATTGGCTCCTCGCGACATCGTGGCCCGTGCCATCGACAGCGAGATGAAACTCTCTGGCACCGACCACGTCTACCTCGACGTGACCCACAAGCCAGCTGAGCAGACCAAGGAGCACTTCCCAATGATCTACGAGAAATGTCTCTCCTACGGCACCGACATCACCAAAGACTATATCCCTGTGGCTCCAGCAGCCCACTACCTCTGTGGCGGCATCGTGGTCAACGACAACGCCCAGACCTCCATCAACCGTCTCTATGCCGCCGGCGAGTGCTCATGCACCGGATTGCATGGTGCCAACCGTCTGGCATCCAACTCGCTCATCGAAGCCATCGTCTATGCCGACGCAGCCTCACAGCACGCCCTGGCTCGCATCCACGACCTCGACTATCAGCAGGACGTGCCACAATGGGACGACGAGGGCACCTCACTGCCTGAGGAGATGGTGCTCATCACCCAAAGCCTCAAAGAGGTGCAGCAGATCATGAGTTCCTACGTGGGCATCGTCCGCTCCAACCTCCGCCTGAACCGCGCCATGAGTCGTCTCGCCATCCTCTACAAAGAGACCGAAGACCTCTTCGACCGCAGTGTCGTATCGCGCGAAATCTGTGAACTTCGCAACTGCATCAGCGTGGCCTACCTTATCATCAAACACGCCATCGCACGCAAAGAGAGCCGCGGACTCCACTACACCATCGACTATCCCAACAAACTGCCTAACAACACAACGAAATAACAAACTACAACAAACATATAAATATGAGTAAAATTGTAAGCAAGACCTACTTCTCCAATAGAGTCGTTCAATTGGAAGTTGAGGCTCCATTGATTGCAAAATCACGCAAAGCAGGTCACTTCGTGATCGTTCGCGTGGGCGAGAAAGGCGAACGCATGCCTCTCACCATCGCAGGGTCAAACTTGGAAAAAGGCACTATCACCCTCGTTGTTCAAATGATGGGTGTATCATCAACCAAACTGTGCAGCCTCAACGTAGGCGATGAAATCACCGACATCGTTGGTCCACTCGGCAAGGCTACACACATCGACAAATTCGGCACCGTAGTATGTGCTTGCGGTGGCGTAGGTGCTGCTCCTATGCTCCCTATCGCTGAGGCTTTGAAGAAAGCTGGCAACAAGGTCATCACCGTGTTGGCTGCAAGAACCAAAGAACTCATCATCCTCGAAGAGCAACTCCGCGCCGTGAGCGATGAGGTCATCGTAATGACCGACGACGGCAGCTATGGCACCAAAGGCTTGGTGACCAACGGCGTTGAAGATATCATCAACCGTGAGAAAGTGGACAAATGTGTCACCATCGGTCCTGCCGTGATGATGAAATTCGTCTCAGCTCTCACCAAGAAATATAACGTACCAACCGAAGCCAGCTTGAACACCATCATGGTGGACGGCACCGGCATGTGCGGCGCTTGCCGTGTCAGCGTTGGTGGCGAGACAAAATTCGTCTGCGTTGACGGTCCAGAGTTCGACGCACACAAAGTAGACTTCGACGAGATGCTCATGCGTCTTGGCGCCTACAAAGGCGAAGAGATGGCAGCCATCGAACGCCGCGACAACCCATGCGAGGTGAAAGAAGAGCGTGGCCGCGATGCTGAATGGCGCGCATTGCAACGCAAGGCTATGAGTCCAAAACTCCGCACCGCCATTGAGCGTGTGAAGATGAACGAACTCCCAGCCGACTACCGCGTAACCACACGCCTCGAAGAAGTGAACCAAGGCTTGACCGAAGAACAAGCTTTGACCGAGGCAAAACGCTGTCTCGACTGCGCTAACCCAGGTTGCGTAGAGGGCTGTCCTGTTGGCATTGATATCCCTGGCTTCGTGAAGAATGTTGAGCGTGGCAAATTCCTTGAGGCTGCCCGTGTCATCAAAGAGAGTTCAACCCTTCCTGCTGTCTGCGGTCGTGTTTGCCCACAAGAGAAACAGTGCGAAAGCAAATGTATCCACCTCAAAATGGGTCACAAGGCTGTGGCTATCGGCTACCTCGAACGTTTCGTGGCCGACTACGAACGCATTAATAATTGTATCTCCGTACCACAAATCGCCGAAAAGAACGGCAAACGTGTGGCTGTCGTTGGTTCAGGTCCTTCAGGCCTCGCCTTCGCTGGCGATATGGCCAAAGCAGGCTACGACGTAACCGTATTTGAGGCTTTGCACGAAATCGGTGGCGTACTTAAATATGGTATCCCTGAGTTCCGTCTTCCAAAAGACAAAGTTGTAAAAGCTGAAGTTGAAAAAGATGATTTCGCTGTAAGAAAAATGAAAGTGAGAGAAGGGTTAGTTAAAGCTTTGAAAATTATGATTAAAAGTTTTGAAGGTGAAAAAGATACAGAATA
>CALEJM010000017.1 GCA_937898265.1 uncultured Porphyromonadaceae bacterium | reverse complement strand
GGTCGCGCCGTAGTGTCAAGGTCCAAGCAATCAATCATGCGTGAGGTGGAAAAAGTGGTCAACATGCCAGATTTCAAAGGCTACATCTCCGACCTCGGTGGTCCGTCTGCCAACATGTATCGCATGAAAGGTAAAGACCAAAGCATCTGCGAGCGTTGCAAACGCGCCACCTGCATCGTGCCTAACGTGTGTCCTAATCTTGTGGTAGACCACAGACCACTGCTCGACCTCTATCGCAGCGTAGCCAAACATCCGATGGTAAAAAAATGCTTTGTTGGAAGCGGTGTGCGCTACGATTTGGTTTTGCACGACAATAAAGACGAGGTGCTGAACAAAGCATCGCATGAATATGCAGAGGAACTGATTCGTAATCATGTATCTGGTCGACTGAAGGTTGCGCCAGAACACACTTCCGACAACGTGTTGAAAATCATGCGTAAGCCGTCGTTCGCCATGTTCCACGATTTCGTCAAACTCTTCAACCGCATCAATGCAGAGGCAGGATTGAATCAACAAATCATTCCGTATTTCATCTCATCACACCCAGGTTGCACTGCTGCCGACATGGCAGAGCTTGCCGTTGAAACAAAACAGCTGAACTTCAAGTTGGAACAGGTGCAAGATTTCACGCCAACGCCGATGACTCTCGCCACCGAGATGTATCGCACCGGACTGAATCCATACACCATGAAACCCATCTTTGTGGCCAAGAATCCGAAAGAGAAACTGGCACAGCGACAGTTCTTCTTCTGGTATCTGCCCGAAAACAGACAAGGCATCGTTTCCGCACTGCATAATATGCGCCGCGCCGACCTTATCGATCCGCTGTTGGGAGGACTGGGTTTCAGAAACAGCCGAGACAGTCAGTCTCGTCCTCGTCCTAACGACGGACAACGCCACAACAAAAACAAAAAGGCGAACCCTAAGGCTCGCCGATAAATCTTATGTAGTCAGTTCCGACTACTCTCCTCCTCTACCACGTCGATTTCCGCCAGCCGATTTCCTGCGTCGGATATCCACCATCTTATAGCCGATAGTAGCCTCAAAGCCGTTGAGAAGACGACGTTTGAGTTCAACTGGTGTCATATCATCGAAACGTCGTGAGTGATTGAAAAGGGTTGAAGTCAAATCATATTTGAAGTCGAGGGTGATTGGACCGATATCGAAACCCGTGCCAGCAGTGAAACCCAACTGCCATTTATTGCTTGCCACTTCATAAAGAAGGCTGTCAATCGTGGTGGCAGAGCCTACAGAGAAGCGAAATCGGGGACCCACCATGAAACGCCAATTGAATTTATCGCGGTCTACAACCTTGTAACCCAAAAGAACAGGCAGTTCAACGGTGCTGTAGCGCTCGTTGAAGAAGGTGGAGGTGTCGGTATTGAAATAAGGAATCTTGTTGAACTGATAGTAACCCTCCAACTGCACAAAGACCTTAGAGCCCGCACGCATCATCAGACCGATATTGAAGCCGTTGGAGTCGCCGTTCTTGAGGGTGAATGCTTCGCCATATGTATCGGTAGTAGTCTCACCATGCAAAACATTGGAATATCCTAAACGAAATCCCAACGCAAACTGACCCATTGCTGTGGGAGCAATGAGCAACAGAGCTAAGGTAACAAGTACAATTAAACGACGGCGCATACGAACGACAATTTACGACTGCAAAGATATAACTTTTATACAAGAAATATGCTATTGCATAGATTTTTCAGACACAGAAATACATAAAGACAAAAAATCCCTACGTAACTTAACGTTACATAGGGGTTTTAACTTTTTGACCTTTATTGAAAAAAGGCTGCGTTACTCTGCCTCAGCAGCATCATCAAGTGCTGGAGCTACAGGAGCAGTAGCTTGTTGTTGTTGTGTTGCTTCTTCAACAAGTTCAGAAGTACCTTCTACAGTTCTGTGACTGTGTTTATAGAAAGCAGAAGCAGCAATGCTGAAAACAACAATGACAGCTATCAGTGTCCAAGTGGATTTTTCAAGGAAATCAGTTGTCTTACGAACGCCCATATATTGGTTCTGTGATTGGAAACCTGATGCCAAACCACCACCTTTTGAGTTCTGAACCAACACGAGCAGTACCAACAATACTGAGATCAACACCACGAGTATTACAAGGAAGTTGTACATATAGAGTTAGTTAATTAAATTATCTACGATTGTTTCTACAAATCTTATTTGGGGTGCAAAGTAAACACTTTTTTCTGGATTTTCAACTATCAAACGGCGTAATATTTGCAGTGCATCCAAAAATCTCTTCTCTTTTATCATTTGACGGGCCATTTCCTCGGTTATTGGCAGCGAATTTTCCTCGCCGCTTTCGGCGGAAAGGGCTGTTGAAGGTTGCTGTTCTGATTCAACGACGCCTTCCGAAGGATTGACAATGGCAGCAATCGTTGCCTTGATTTCGTCCAACGAAACAGATTCGTCAGTAGTTGGAGTGACCACAGCAACGACAGACACCTTAGAGGATGTTTCTTCGGCAGCCGCTTGTTCCTTGCGAGCCTTACGTAGTTCGCGCAGACGTTGCGCCATGGCTTTCAGCGAGACGTCTTTCTCGTCTTTGCCAACGGTGCCGAAGTAGTCGCCGGCGGTTGGGGTGAGACTCTCCAAGTCGACAGGTTTCAGACGGTCGGCCTCGCCAAACAGAAAATCGTAGAGCCAGCGGCGGTTGGAGAGGTAGACGGCGCTCCTCTGCAACATCTCCTCTGCTCTCACGTCGTCGGCATCCACCAGCGCCTTCAGATAGAGCGAGCGAAGCGGTTCGCAGTAGGGATACTGCAGAAGTGTCTCCTGTAGGGCGTTGATGTCCAAAGAAGATATCAGCGCAGGATTCTGAAGTGCTTCGGCGATTTGGGTTTTAGTCAACATTGCAGTAGGATTACCAGTTGGATACAGTCTCGTTGAAGATTTGTTCTACGATTTCAGTAATCAACTCTTCACAAAGAGACTCTTGAACATCTTCCAACGTATTGGAACTGTCGAAGGTGCGGTTGGCACTGAAAGTTTTCTCAAAGTTGGTGTTTGGGTCGCTGTTGTTGGTAAACTCCACATGGATAGAGAGGGTCAGACGGGTTTGTGCAGCAAGGGCATCGGTGCCGATGGCCAAAGGCTGCAAGGTATAGCCTGTGATAGCACCCTCTATATTCAAGTCGCCGTTGCGGGTTACGCTCTGCAGACGGGTCTGACGGGCGTAGATGTCACGAAGTTTGTCGTTGAACTTAGGCGCCAACTCCGGATAGACCAACGCGGCACGGTTGGGGAAGTCGGTGATGGAGATGGTCTTTACCTTACTATAATCTATAGATGCGCCATTGAACTTGTAGGAGATGGCACATGAGGTGACCAAGGCGTAGCATCCAACGAGCGCTACGACGCAGACAATCACGGTCAACAATTTCTTCATAGTCATGTTTCTTTTATATTGTTACAAAGCCAACAGCCGTTATTTCTTCTTTTTCCTTTCACTCTTGAGTTCCACAACTTCGTAATCGGAGATTTCTATCGGCTCGGCTGCAACATTATGAGTAAAGGTGGAGTTGCCTACTTTACGCACTGGTTGAGTAGCAGTTGGAGAGGAGTCTGGCGAAGTCAGCAACTGATACAACGCAGGGTCGACATCAATGAGTTTTTTCTTCAACGTTCTGAACTCCTCGCTCAACTTATTGATATCCTCTTGAAGCACCTGTACCTTTTGGGTCAAGAGGAGAGTGATGTTCTTAAGATCGTCAAAGGACATCTGAGTCTGCTGCTTGGTGGCGGGGAGATTGATTTCTGGCAGATATTGCTTCAAGATTTCTTCATCTATCTGCATATTGCCACTTTCGAAGGCAACCACGTTGCAAGCAAACTGCTGCAACTCGCGAACATTGCCTTGCCAAGGCTGTCGCTTCAGCAGATTCATCGCTTCGGCAGTGAGACGGACATTGGAGTAAGTAGGATTGCTCTTAACGAAGTCTTTGACAAAGTAGTTGAACAGAACCGGGATATCCTCTGTCCTTTCGCGCAAAGGTGGCACTTTGGCAGGCAGACTCATATTAAGACGGTAATAGAGGTCGGAACGGAAACGTCCTTCACTCATAGCTTGCACCAAGTCAACGTTGGTAGCAGAGACAATGCGCACGTTGGTTTTACGCACATTCGTCTCGCCCACACGCATGAATTCACCCGTGGAGAGCACACGCAAGAGCTTGACCTGCGCCTCCAAGGAGAGGTCTGCCACTTCGTCAAGAAAGATGGTGCCGTTGTTGCAGGTCTCAAACAGTCCCTCGGTATCTTTTTCTGCGCCTGTGAACGCACCTTTTGCGTAACCAAAGAAGTGGGAGTCTATCAAGTCTTTAGGAATGGCCGAGCAGTTGATTGCGCGATATTCTCCTGAGAAATTCTTGTTCTCAAGAGCAATGATTTTCGCGATGGCCTCCTTACCGACACCGTTTTCACCTTGGATGAAGACCGGACGATTGGATGGAGCCCACTTGATGGCTTTCCTCACTACCTCATCAAGCAACTGGGAGTTGCCTATGATACCATATTTCTTTTTTATGTCGTCGATTTCAGACATTGCTTTTATTCTGATGTTTTAATAAGTGGTCTTATTTTCATCGTTGGCCCAAGCGTCAAAGACGACTTTAGCCTCGTCGGAGTTGTGCTGCGAAAACGCAATTTTCCGTTTATTCATCGGGAGTTTGATCTCGTCGTAGATGAACGAGTCGTCGAAACCAATCTCGGCAGCATCTTTCTTGGTGTTGGCATAGTAGACAGTGTCAATATGCGCCCAATAGATAGCGCTGAGGCACATCGGACATGGCTCGCAAGAGGTGTAGATTTCGCAGCCTTCGAGGTTGAAGGTCTTGAGTTTTCTTGCAGCAGAACGAATGGCCATCACTTCAGCATGGGCGGTTGGGTCGAGGCGACGGGTGACACGATTGCAACCTGTGGCTACAATCTCACCATCTTTCACGATAACTGCACCAAAAGGTCCACCGTCATGCTTCATATTGTAGGCAGAGAGGGCGATGGCCTTTTTCATAAATTTCTCTTGATACATAATGCTTTAAAATGTTTTTATTGTAGTGTTTGATTTTTCTTTTTTATTTTCGCCAAGGAGCAGCGGAAGGTTTCGTTTTTTTCTACTAACTTTGCGGCATGAAGCGCAAAGAGCCGTCACGAATCAGTTCCGACCTCGTTGAGGACACCATCAGCATGCTGTATGGTCCTGAGTTGAAAGCACGTCTGCAAGCCTATCGTCTTATTGAGAAGGTTTGGCCGGCCGTGATGGGGGAACTTGTGCGCTATGTTGCCGACGTGCAGTTTGCCAACGGCACGCTCTCCGCAAGAATCCTCTCTGCACCACTGAGGCAGAATCTCTTCATGCAACACGAGATGCTGATTCGCCGACTCAACGAGGAGATGGGCGAGCCGATTGTGGTCAATCTTGTGCTTCGTTAGTCTTCCGACTTTTTCTCCTTTGCTGTTTTTGTCGCTTGAGCCGCTGCCGAGCGACTTTCTTTTTTCTTCCTCCTCTTCTCACGATTAGCCTTACGCTCACGTCGGTCGTTCTCGATTGCATTGCGCCAATCTTCACGCAGTCCCTTAGCTGAGTCGAAGTTGTCACGGTAAATCAAGCCAACGCCTTGCGTTGTATTGCTCTCCTTGAACTCTTTATAGTCGTTGGTGTGAGTATAGGCTTTCGCACTCAATTTACCCGATTTGACAATCTTATACTCCACATCGAAGTCGCCGATGAAGTTGTTGGAGTTGGTTGACATATTGTCGTCGCGATAACCTACGTTACCATTGAAGGTAATGCGATTGTTTGGGGTATAGAGAATCTGAAGTTCGTATTCCATGCTTCGGTCTTGTCCCTCGCCCGACGAGCGGAGGTTGACACCGAAGTTCCAGTTGTCAAACAGTTGTGATGCCCAGTTGTTAAGCTGTGATGAGAGTGAGGAACTGACCACCGACAATAACTCGTTCTGACCAAAGACTTGCGCCATGCCTGTGCCTGAGTTGATAGGTTGGAAACGACCGAGTACCAAGAGGTAGATAATCTGACGGCGCATCTCTTCGTCGGAGTGAATCACCGATTTCAACGCGGAGTTCAGTTCCTCATCGGAGTTCGGCAGTTTGAGGTCGAAGGAGAGGTCTGGCTGTGTCAGCACGCCCGACATATTAAGCAGACACTGAACAGGAACCGTTGAGCGACCTACGTTGCTTAGCACGTCGGAGGTGAGGATGTCGGTCAGCGACGCATTGATTTGGTAGTAGGCGTTGATGTTCATGGCAGGTGTCAGAGGGTCGCCCGTCCAAACCAATGTTCCGCCTGGTATCACCTTAAAGGACCTACGCATCGCATTCTGGAAGGTAAAGTTGTAGGTTCCCTCAAGGATATTGCAGTTGCCATACATACGGAAGTCTTCTGTCTGCGGGTCGAGTTCCAGACGAACGGCACCCTCGCCAGTAGCTTTGATGATGTCGCCCGACTTGGCATCCATGATGAGGTAGAGGTTGGCATTAGGGTTGACGTTAACCAAGAGATTCAGACCAATTTGGGCGGTCTGCGGTTTACGCTTCCTTTCTATCAAAGCCTGAAACTCGGTGGAATCGACGCGTGCGGAGCGGTCTATAAATGTGATGAATGAGTCATCTTCAGCTTGCATCGCACCGTCGACAGGGATATAGACATTGGTGCCTGGCTGGGTGGTCATGTTGCAGTTGATGCTCACACGTTTCTCGTCGCCGTTAATCGCCACGTCTCCAGAGGCGTAACCCTTTCCGTAGAAGATGGCATCAGGCGTAGACGGGAGGTCGAATGCCATCATCTCCGCACAAGAGAGGAGCACACGATATTTCATATCTTGGAAGTGACCGTCATGGGTCAAGCGACCATTCAGTTTACCTTTATTGCCTTCGTCGTCGTAGATATCGATGTCTTCAAAGATGACGGCCGTCGGTATCAGTTCGATGGTGTCGTTGAAGTGGTATTTGGTGCCGAGGTATTCAACACCCACCTGACCGTCTTCAACATACGCCTTGGCAGTTACGGAGATACCTTTCTTTGCAATGCCATAGATATGGACATCGCCATCGGCACGACCAGAGATATTGTTGAGTATGCCTTCGGTAAAGTGGTTGATAAAGGCGAGGTTGATTCCGTCGGCATGTCCTTTGATATCAATAGTATCGTTGCTGAATCCGAAGAAACCGTTCAGCATTGCCAACGGAGAGTCACGATGACCATAGACATCGCCGTTGAAGTTGATGCGTTTATTCTCAAGGTCAACATCGGTGCTTGCCTCCACATGACCGTAGTTGGCACCATTGAAGACGAAGTTCTGAGACGATACGGAGGCGTCGATGAGCGGTTGCGACAGCAGTCCGCCAATCTTTGCCGTACCAGTAATCTCGCCGCCCAAGGTGATGGCACGAAGTGGAACGATGGAGAAGATGTAGTCAAGACTGATATTCTCTAATTCAACAGTGAGTACGTCGGTCGGCGATTTTGATATGATGCCATCCACCAAGAGGTGCTGGTTGCGACTGGCAAGGGAGAAACTGTCGACATCGATATGCCAAGGGGTGAAGTGGACTCTCGACTGACCGATTTCAAACGGCACGTTGTTGAAGAAAATCTGCGTCGGCAGGATATTGGCGTTCAAGCAGATGGTGTCTTTCTGTTTATAGAGGAATGCTTTGGTAACAAACTCGCCGGCAGTGATAGTATCCGACACAAGGTTGCGCCACAAGAGGTTGGCGTTGATGGTATCTCTCGCCATCTTCACGTCGAGGTTGACCAACATGGTGTCATTGGGGAGGTCCATATCGGTGGAGAGCATCAGGCGCAACTGGTCGTCGGTGTTGTAGGCACGCAGTGTGGCGTCGCTGATATGCCGAACGCCGTTGGTCAGATGTCTAACGTCAACCTGAGCGTTAAGGCGGTGGAGTTCGTCGCTATAGAAGCCGCTGATGGTGGTTGGCTTGGTGGTGTACCAAGGGATATCCATCACCTTACAGAGTTGCTCTGTAGAGTTGACTTCAATGAAATAGCGGAGGTCGTTGTCGAACGATTTGGTTTCTTTGTAGTTAAGCAGAGGCATGTACTCGCTCACGAACGCCATCAGGTGGTTGGTCAGCGAGGCTATGGTGTATTTGCCATAGAGCATGCCAGAGATTTGTGGCGAAGAAATCGTCAGGTGGTTCTCGCGAGTAACGTCATTGGTTTTCGACTTGAGGCTGAGGCTGTCCAGGAAATAGCTGCCGTGGTTGTTAATCAGCAGTGAGTCAACATGAACGTAACCGTTGAGCGATTCAATGTGGCGTCCTTCGAGGTCGGCATAAACCACCATGGAGGCGTCGAAGTCAGGATACTCCTTTATCAGACGGAGTTTATTTGGCGAGAAGTTGTCGACACGGGCAGTAAACAGATACCTATGAATATCGGTGCCCACATCGATGTTGCCGTCAAATTCCAGCGAGCCGTTGACGTCGTTGGTCTTCACATGGCCGTTGAAGTTATTGTTTTGGTATTCACCCGAGAGGGTGATATCGTGGTGGGTGTATCCTTTGTAGGTCAAGGCGTCGATTACGCCGTCAACCACCAATTTCATCGGAGCTTCGCGCGCTGCAGTCAGATTGATGTCAACGTCAAACGCTGTTGAGCCAAGATCGTTGTTGACAAGGTTTTGGAGATTCAGCTGTTTCGACGAGAAGCAACCGTTCAATGCCACAGCATGATAGTGGTCGGTAACCTGCATCTCCACATTGGTCTTGAGGGCACCGACGGCAGTGGTCAGTTCGCCCAAGAGTTTGAGGTTTTCCACGCGTCCTTCAAAGTCGCCGACATAGGTAGCATTGCCGATGGCAAAGAGGTTTTTCGGCAGAGTGAACGGTTCGTGGCGAAGGTTGGCAACGAGGGCTTGAACGCCCGCCATATTGAAGTTCAACGAACGGATATGTCCCTCGGTAGCAAGACTGTCTGGAGTCAATATATTCAGCACTTTAACGTTGCCGTAGAGTGAGAGCGACTTGCCGTAGGCGAGGGCAATGGTATCAAGCGAGAGGTTGTCGGGAGTGCCGTTGAAACGGGTGAGCAGGTTGAGGTTGCTGTGGAGTCCGCCCAATTTTGGCGACAGCGACTGGAAGCGGGAGAGGTCGAAATTGCGGGCAACGACTTCACCGGTCATATTCAGTTGGGCGATATTCTTGCCTATGCCTTTGAGGGAGTCGTAGTCAAAGGCAACGTTGTTCAAGGCAAGGAGCGACGAGCCCATCTCCAGACACATCTTAGGTATGTCGCAGTGATGATTGTCGGCACGGAACACCACAGCGAGATCGTCGATGGAGAGTCCCGACTGCTCTACACAACTGAAATGTTTGATTTCTGCGGCATAGAGATTCTGAGCAATGGTGTCGATGGAGAATTTTGTGTTCAGTTGGTCAATGCGTATGTTCTTTGGCGAGAATCCAACATGGGAGATGGTGTCGGTGGCATCGTGATAAACCAAGGTGCCGTTTTTTATCTCCACATCTGCAATTTGCAACTGGAAATTTCTGTTTTTGGGTTTGTCGCGCTTGAAATAGTCAATCAAGAACTGCATATTGGTCGTTCCATCGACATTTTTCTTCAGATTGAAGTATGGATCGTCAATCTTAACGGAGTTGATAACGAGCTGACGATTCAGCAGCGCTTTGGGCTGAAAAGTGGCTGTTGCGCTCGAAACGAACGCCAAAGTGTCGTTCTGTTGGTCAGAGAGATAGAGATAATCGACGGAAAGATGGTTCGGAATGCGATAAGATACGGCACCGACACTAACCTCCGTGCCCCATTCTTCAGAAAGGGCCGTAGCTACCTTGCCCACTAAATAATTTTGTACTCTACTGGTATTCAGCAGCATAAACAAAACTATCAGCAGAAATATAATAATAGCCACCAAAGCGGACACTATCTTCAGTGCTTTTTTCATACCTTTGCGCTTTAATCGGACAAAGATACATCTTTTTCCCAACAGACACAATTACAAAAAGATAAAACAATAGATTTTTTTCAAAAAACATCTATGGCAACGATATTAGGCATCGAATCTTCATGCGACGACACCTCTGCAGCTGTCATTCGCGACGGACTTCTCCTTTCGAACGTGACTGCCAGTCAGGCGGTTCACGAGCAGTATGGTGGCGTAGTTCCAGAACTCGCCTCACGTGCTCACCAACAGAACATTATCCCCGTGGTTGACGCCGCCTTGAAGAAGGCTGGCATCGAGCGCGAGGAGGTTGACGCTGTGGCTTTCACTCGCGGTCCGGGACTCTTGGGTTCCCTCTTGGTTGGCACCTCTTTTGCCAAGGGATTTGCCTTGGCGCGACGCATTCCGCTGATTGACGTCAACCACCTCCAGGCACATGTGATGGCCCATTTCGTCAGAACGCCAGACGACGAGCGCCCACTCCCCGAGTTTCCATTCCTCTGTCTGTTAGTGTCAGGCGGCAACTCACAGTTGGTGATGGTGAAGGGATATAACGACATGGAAATCATCGGTCAAACGATTGACGACGCCGCCGGCGAGGCTTTCGACAAATGCGCCAAGGTGATGGGACTCCCCTATCCTGGCGGTCCGGTTATCAACAAATTGGGCAACATGGGCAATCCTGAGAGGTTCCATTTTGCCAAACCTAACATTGCGGGCTACGATTACAGTTTCAGTGGTCTCAAGACGTCGTTCCTATATTTTTTGCGCGATGAAATGAAGGAAAATCCCGATTTCATCGAGGAAAACAAGAACGACCTCTGCGCCTCACTCCAACGCACCGTTGTCGATATTCTGATGCACAAACTTCATAAAGCGGTGAAGGAATATCACGTCAAACGCATTGCTGTGGCAGGTGGCGTCTCGGCCAACTCCGCACTGCGCGATGCTTTCGTTGAATACGGCAAAAAACATCACTGCGACGTGTTCATTCCGCCGTTTGCCTACACAACCGACAATGCCGCCATGGTGGCTATGGTGGGATATTACAAATTGCTGGACAAAGAGTTCTGCAGTCCCGACCTCGCTCCATACGCACGCGTTACTATCTAAGAAAGATGAATATACAGTTCAAAGACAAAAGACTCAATCTGCTCTACAACGCCACCATCGACCCTCTGCTTTTCTTGCTGATGGTCGGCTTTGGTCATGCGCTGTGGCACATTCTCTTTCCGTCGCTCACCTTGGAAAGCACTGAGGTCTGGCTCTTTGACCGCTACGATATCACGCCATTCACCAATCGTATTCAAGCGATTATGGCACATCAGCATTATCTGATTGCCCACGCCCTCTACCCCGAGACCGTTCAACGGGGACTGACTGTCTTTATTCCCAACCACATCGGCTCCTATATGGCATGGGGCTGCGTGGGTGCCAAGCAAGCGATGATTTTCGTCCTTTCCATCGTGTTTTCACGAGGCAAACACCTACACAAATTGTGGTTCATTCCCTGCGGTGTGGTAGTGCTTCACTTTGTAAACCTTGCCCGCATCACTTTATTGTTTTACTTCAGTTCGTTCAAGTTGGAGTATTTCGACCTAATGCACGACCATGTGCTGAAGATATTCTACTATTTCATCATCTTCTTGATTTGGCTGTTGTGGCAATATCAATTCAATCCTGAATATAATTCAGCATTCAGAAAGAAAACAAAATAGGCTGCTGCCGTTTGGGAACAGAGAAACAGACATCGTCACGGTGTCTGTTTTTTTGTTTTATGGAGTAACGAAAGATTTCTAAAAACTGACCATTTCATCGGGGAAATTCATATTTCCAGATTACGGAAAACCATTTGGCAGCAAAGATTTTCCTTTGCAGATTAGGAGATTCCATTTGGCGGCAACCGAAGAGATTTTACGAATGGAAGACGACAAAACGGATCAACGAATCATTTTAGCCACTGGAACGTCGAGGTTTGAAAACTGAGATTGAGATTGTAGACGGGAGGGATTTCAAACGGATTTTTCCGATAAAAACGACCATTTTTGAGGATGCAAAGTAAGGAATTGGGTCGTAAAACGAGAGGTATAGATAAAAAAAAGATGGCACTGTTTTCACAAATGGTGCCACCTGAATTTCTTGTCTATTTATGCATTTTATTCACTTATTTCTGTCTGAGAAGGAGTGTAGCCGTAGGCTTTTTTGTATCGCGACACGAAGTGTTGATAACTAACAAAACCTAAACTTCGGCATACGTCAACCGGTTTTTTTCCTGCCGCGAGCAGTTCATGCGCGCGTTTGATACGCAATTGCATGATAGCACGCTCTGGTGAGAGCCCCATTTCTGCTACGACTTCACGTTTGAACGCCGCTTTAGAACGGGAGCAGAAGAGCGACAACTCATCTATCGACAACCGCAAATGGAAGTAACGCTCCAAAAAGTCGCGCACTGGGATGCGGTAGGCTGGCAAGAAGTCAAAGAAGTGGGCGGTCATAAACGGATCGATAACCAAGACACGCTCCACGATTCCATGGCGCAATTCGTTGATGCTTTCCAACGAAGGACCTCCTTCGGTTTTCAGCAAGTCGTAACCCGCGTTACAGAATGCTTTCATACGTTCTGTATTAGGCATTTGAACGATTTTGCGCTTTGGCATACGCATGCTGCGTATTCCCTTCGCAAGTTTTATGGAGCGATAGTAGTCGACCAAGTACATGCGTGGAAATTCCAGCATCAGGACGTCGAACTTCTTTTCTTCGCGACTTGGATAGATAGTCAGCGAGCTCTCCGGATTGCGAAGCATACACAGGCAGTCGCCCGTGGCAATGCGGAATTTGTCTTTACCTACAGTGAAAGTTGCTGTTCCCTCTTTTACGACGATAAACGTATGCGCATAAAACGGACCAATGGTTACACTCTTCGCCGCAGAGGCATAGAGATGAATCAAACCTTGGAAATTATCCATTTGGTATGGTGAGGATACAGCCATTCTCTTTAATAAACCAGGTGGTTGATACCTGATAAACAAATCCACATTTTTTAACGCAACAAAAGTACCGTTTTTTTTTATAATAGGCAAGAGGGTTTCTGCCAAAGAGAGGCAAAATAGCCTATATTTCCCCTTTTCATCGGCAAAACGGAAAGTTTTACCTACTAAAAAGTCTTTTCAATGTCCAAAAAACAGCTATTTCTTCGGCAACACAACCATCAAAACCGACGATAGAATCAACAAAACGCCCATCGCAAGCGAGAAAGTGAAGGGTTCGCGATAGAGTACAACGCCTATCAACACTGCCGTCAGAGGCTCCAAAGCGCCCAAGATGGCGGTTGGTGTCGAACCGATTTTTCTTACCGAGACTGCCAGCAAGGAGAGTGCCACAACAGTAGGGAACACGGCGAGCGCCACGGCAACGAAGAGGTGCTTAGGAGCAGTCAGTATCTGGAACTCTATCTCCGGGTCAATCATCGCATGAACGAGATTGCATAGGGCACAACAGATGGCAACGTAGAAACTCAGCGTAAGTGGACTCACATCTTTCAACGAGCGGTTGAGAATGACGATATAGACGGCATAGGTGAGCGCCGAGACAAATACCAACACTCCGCCAAGAAGGTTGAGTGCACTCTCGCCACTACCGTAGTTCAACACCGCAATACCGCAGAAGGCAACAACGATGGCCAGGAGGGTGAGCCAACTGATGCGCTCGCGGAAGAAAACCACCATGATGATGGCCACCAACAATGGATAAAGGAAGAGCAAGGTGGACGCCACACCGGTAGCAATATGCTGAAAACTATAATATAGTGTCATTGAAGAGGCGCTGAACAAGATGCCTAACGCAGCCACAATGAGAGCTTCATTCTTTTTCACGCGAAAGGTTCCTTTGGTCACACCAATTGAGATGGCGAACACGATAGCCGCAAGAAAAAAGCGGAAAAAGAGGAGCGAGTTGGTGGAGATGCCGTCGGCATAGACCAACTTTCCTATCGGATTGATGCCATAGCACATGGCAGAAACGATGCCACAGATAGCGCCTTTGAGTTTGTCATTCATCGTTTTATCTTTTTTGAGAAAAACGGCGCAAAGATAACACATATTTCGGGTACTACGGCGCAAGAATTGCGAGAATTTATCGCCAGAACGAAGGTTTTTGAGCGACTTTTTCTTATCTTTGCAGACACTTATTTTTTCATTATGAAAGTTATCATCACAGGCACAACAGGCTACGTCGGCGAAGGCGTGATGCACGCTTGCTTGGACAACAAGCACATCGACGTGGTTCTTTCCGTAAGTCGGAAACCCCTCGGCTTCTCCCACCCCAAACTCAAGGAGTTGATTGTAGAAGATTTCATGACACTCCAACCCTCAACGCCCGAACTGCAAGGCTATGATGCCGTCTTCTTTTGCGCAGGCATCACCAGCGTGGGCACTCCGAAAGATACGTATAGAACCATCTGCTACGAGATTCCGATGCAGTTTGCCCGCGCCGTTGGTCCGCACAACAAAATGACCTTCATCTACCTGAGCGGTGCTGGCACGTCGCCACGCAACCCACAAGCGTGGGCAAAGGTGAAGTCGCAGACCGAGCAAGAACTGCTTGCCATGCCATTCAAAGGGGCATTCGGCTTCCGACCTGCCATCATGCGACCACATCCACGTCAACATTTCAAACCTTTGGTAGAGAAGGCCTCACGTCGCAGCTACCCTATCTGTCGTTTCCTCGGACTCGGCAACCCGATTGAAGAAGTTGCACAAGCCATGATTGCCGTTTCACAAAACGGGTATCATACCCCTTGGATTGGTGTTCGCGACATCAAACGCCTGGCAAAGCGCCTCGACTAAGCCCAAGTTTCCGCAATACTATATTATAATAACGGAATCAGCCTCAGCGAAGCAGCACTTTTAGGAAGTGTCCGCTTCGCTTTTTTCGTCGCTTTACGCTAAAAGAATGACGAAAAGAGAGTCCCCTCAACACTCTCTCACAGACGAAAACCGACCTTTTTCTGCAATTCTCTCTCTTCAAAACACCATATATCACACTATATTTCTGCAAGTTACATTTTCTTGAAAAATTTTTCTTTTTTTGCTTGGTAGATTAAGACAACCACACTACTTTTGCAGTGTACTATTTCGGTAGTACACTAAAGCAATTTAAACAACACAAAAAATCACGGAGTCATGATTAGTTACCTTATCATTTCCACAATCGCAGTGACCATAAGTTTTTGCAGTCGCTGGATTCATTAGTCAACAAACAAAATTATCAGAAATATGATTAGCATCAAAAACCTGGAATACGGCTACTCGTCGAGCAAGCACGTGTTCAAAGACTTCAATCTGGATCTGCCCGAAGGACATATCTACGGTCTGTTGGGCAAGAATGGTATCGGAAAAACCACGTTGTTGAGCATCCTCTCGGGAGCGTTGTTTGCCAAAGGAGATTACAACATCGACGGTTACGACCCCAGAAAACGTAACAACAACCTGTTGGAACAGACCCGTCTTGACATGGATCTCGAAATCAACCCAACAATGGGTATCAATTTCGCCACACGCATCCACAGACTGGCTGATACGATCGGACCACTCTACCCTAACTTCGACCTTGAGTTCATGAATAGGGCACTTGAGATTTTGGAAGTGCCAACAAAGAAACGTCTCTACAAGATGTCGATGGGCGAACAACGTAAGGCTTTGTCGGCTTTCTCACTGGCTTGCAACACCCGCTATCTCTTCATGGACGAGCCAACCAACGGCATGGATATCTCTTCACGCTCAGAGTTCAAGAAACTGGTGGCAGAGCAATATGCCATAGGATGCGACGAGAACGGCAAGTTCAACAAGACAATCATCATCTCATCACATCAGGTGGAAGATCTCGAGGGACTGATTGACAGTATCATCATTCTCGGCAAAGAGAATGTGCTGCTGTTGGCAACCTTTGAAGAGATTGGCAGAAAACTGAAATTCGGCTTCGCCACACCAGGTGATGTGGTTCTCTACAAAGAGAGCGGCTCCAACGGCGAGGAGTGTGTAATGAGAAACGACAACGGCATAGAGAGTTCCGTCAACACCCGCCTCCTTTTCAATGCCGTAACGAAAAAACCAGAGATGATTCTTCCTTTGTTCAACAACAAAATATAAGACTATGAATAAGCTTTCTTTCCGACGCATCAAGGCGTTGATGAAATACGAAATCACATCCGACTCCAGAACATCAATCATCATCATCTGTTTGATGTTTCTCTTTCAATTAATTATAAGTGGTATTTTCACCAGTTTCACAGGTGATGAGAATTGGATTGAAGAAGGCGCATCCGAATGGATTCCTTTTGGTGCAACGATGACGATCATCACACTGACGGCACGATACCTCCGCCCTACACATACTAAGGCATACATTACGTTGCCTGGCTATCCGATAGAAAAATTCATCGCCCACATCTCTGTCTATTTCATATTTATGATTGCAATTATATTGCTGCGATTCGGGGTTGTGGAGTTGAGTTCTTTGTTCTACGAGACACGACTCTCCACCAAGGATTTGCTCCTGGGCGTAGAGTGGAAATTTATGGACAGATTCGAAGGAAAAGACAATTTTGCCGACCTTTACACCATCTGCAACTACACCTACGCATTCGACTTCATGGTATTCGCCCTTATGGGCATCATAGCAAGAAGACTGCATGGTCCTGCACAGAAGGCCATCTACTTTTTCTGCATGATTTTCATGGTCTTCTGGGTGATGGGTACCGGTATGGTTGGATTCCTTGAGATATTAGGAATCGGCAACAAAGTGGCTCCTTATATGCCCCTCATCATTGTGATTGACATCGCTCTGGGTTGGATGCTCTACCGCAGCATCTGTAAGATTCAGGCAAAATAAATCGTTACGCGTATGGATTTTCAGCAATCACAACCTATCTTTCTGCAGATTGCAGACTGGCTGAGCGATAAGGTGATCAGCGGGGAGATTCCCCCAGGCGGACAGATTCCGTCGGTACGCGAGATTGCCATTGCCACCGGCGTCAATCCGAATACGGTACAACGTGCCGTAGAACGTCTGCTGATGAACGGTATCGTTCAGAGTCAGCGCGGCAAAGGCAATTTCCTGA
>CALEJM010000016.1 GCA_937898265.1 uncultured Porphyromonadaceae bacterium | reverse complement strand
TACCTCACCGATTTTGTGAGTTTTACCTGTGTAGAACAGGATACGCTCTGATGTGGTTGTTTTACCAGCATCGATGTGGGCCATGATACCGAAGTTGCGAGTATATTGCAAATCTTGCTTAGCCATTTTCTTTGTTTGTTTAAGGTATTAAATGGATTAGAAGCGGAAGTGTGCGAATGCACGGTTAGCCTCTGCCATGCGGTGGATTTCTTCTTTACGTTTGAAGGCACCGCCTTGGTTGTTGTAGCCATCAACGATTTCGGCAGCGAGTTTCTCAGCCATGGTGCGGCCTGAGCGTTTGCGTGCGAAGTTGATGAGGTTTTTCATTGAGATTGCCTCTTTACGGTCTGGGCGAATCTCGGTTGGCACTTGGAATGTAGCGCCGCCGATACGACGTGATTTAACCTCTACTTGTGGGGTTACGTTTTCGAGGGCTTTTTTCCAAATTTCCAAAGCGCTTTTTTCTTCGTTTGGAAGTTTGTTGGCCACTACTTCAAGAGCTGAGTAGAAAATCTTGAAAGAGAGGCTCTTTTTACCGTCGTACATCAAATGGTTTACGAATTTCGTAACCATAACTTCATTAAAAACGGGATCTGGAAGAATCGTACGTTTTTTTGGAGTTGCTTTTCTCATTGTTAATTTACAAAATTGCGTTTTTGCCTTGGCTGTTCTGTCTTCAACGCGCCCCGCTGGGAGCATTTACTCAACCTTTATCAAGACCAATAATCAAAAACTGAGTTACCGTTGTTTGTTGAAAAGGGGATGTGTCGCTAAATTATTTTTTCTTAGGACGTTTTGCGCCGTATTTGGAGCGACGTTGAGTACGTGAAGTAACACCGGCTGTATCCAATGTACCACGAACGATGTGATAACGAACACCTGGAAGGTCCTTTACACGACCACCGCGAACCATTACGATTGAGTGCTCTTGCAAGTTATGACCTTCGCCTGGGATATAGGCGTTCACTTCTTTTGAGTTTGTCAAGCGAACACGTGCTACCTTACGCATAGCCGAATTAGGCTTTTTAGGGGTAGTAGTGTAAACGCGAACACAAACACCACGACGTTGTGGGCATGAATCCAACGCAGGTGACTTACTCTTGTCCTCAAGAGTCAAGCGGCCTTTTCTAACTAGTTGCTGAATTGTTGGCATTTTGTCTTGTTTTTATTTATCTATAATTTATGCTATAATTTGGGCTGCAAAGGTACAACTTTATTTTCAATTATACAATACCCCCTGATTATTTTATTTTTACATTTTTTTCGGGGGCTTTTTTCGGGCGTTTTCGCCGACTGCGCCTTTGCTCGCGGAATCCGTTGCCGCCGTTCGGATTTTGCCGATGATACAATATTATATATATAAGCGGTTCGGAAAACGGCGATTTTCTACTCGGGATAAATCATTTTTTTCGTCACTCCGCCGTCAACAACGATGGTTTGTCCGTTGAGAAAATCGTTGTCGGATTTGCAAAGAAAAATTGCTGTCCGCGCAATATCTTCGGGTTTTCCGACTCTTCCGGAGGGGTGGAAGGCGTGATCTTCGTCGCGGAGCACCTCGTTTTCGTCGACGTGAATCCATCCCGGCGCGATGGCGTTGACGGTGATGCGGAACGGTGCGAGGGAGACCGACAGTGCATGGGTCAGGGCGTAGATACCACCCTTGGAGGCGGCGTAGCCTTCGGTGCCTGGCTCGCTCATGAGGTAACGCGACGAGCAGAGGTTGACGATGCGTCCGTAGACCATGTTGCCGTTCTGCTGTCGGTGACGCGCCAGCATGCGCGAGGTGATGAAGGCGGAGCGGAGGTTGGTGTTGAGAACGCGGTCGAAGTCGTCGACGGTCACCTCCGTGATAGGTCGGAAGTTGCCGATGCCTACGTTGTTGACGATGACGTCGAGGTCGCCCCAACGCTGGAACAGCTCCGTCATACACCCCTCGAGGTCGGTCTGTGAGCAGACATCCACCTCAAAAAACTCGGCGCCCGTAGCCTCAGCCACTACCCTACCCCTTACGGCGTCGATATCGCAGAAGGCCACCTTGTCGCCCTCAGCCACAAACGCCTCTACCATAGCCTGACCGATGCCGTGGGCACCGCCAGTCACGAAAACACGTCTTTCCATAGTCGTAAAATTCAAAGAAAGGACAAAGATACAATATATAATATATATACAGCGCAGAAAATGGCGAAAAAACTGTTTGATTTATTCACGCCTTAAACATACCTCTTTTTTGAAACCGTGCACATGACGAAAACAAAAAAACGCACCCGTTGGGATGCGTTTTATAAATCGTTGGAACAAACGGTGCTTAGAGGAGTCCGAGTTCAAGTTTGGCCTCGTCGCTCATCATGTCTTGGTCCCACATGGGGTCGAAGACGAGGTTGACCGTGACGGAGGTGACGCCTTCAACGGCCTCCACCTTCATCTTCACGTCCTCGGTGATGAAGTCGGCAGCCGGACAGCCTGGTGCGGTGAGCGTCATATCAATCTTCACCTCGCCATTGTCTTCTGTCTCAATCTTATATATCATGCCGAGGTCCCAGATATTCACAGGAATCTCAGGGTCGAACACGGTCTTCAAGGCACCTACGATGCGCTCTTCGAGAGGGAGAAACTCATTCATAATCGTATCTCAAGATAGGGTATGTTGCTTTTTTGCTAATTCGAGGACAAAGGTACTGCTTTTTTTGTATTTTTGTACCCTTACTTCAGAGAATATGACAATAGGCAATATCACCTTTCCAAAACAGCCCCTTTTCCTCGCTCCGATGGAGGACGTCACCGACCCCGCATTCCGTCTGCTTTGCAAGCGTTTCGGTGCGGATATGGTTTATACTGAGTTTGTTTCAGCCGACGCGCTGATACGTTCCATTCCCCGCACCTCGCAGAAGTTGACGCTGAACGACGAGGAGCGTCCCGTTGCCATCCAGATCTACGGTCGCGACGTAGAGACGATGGTGGAGGCCGCAAAAATTGCCGAAGCCAGCGGTCCCGACATCCTCGATATCAACTTTGGCTGCCCCGTAAAGAAGGTGGCTCGCAAAGGTGCCGGCGCAGGCATGCTGCAAAACATACCGCTGCTGCTGGAAATCACGAAGGCGGTGGTCAATGCCGTCAAGATTCCCGTCACCGTCAAGACCCGCCTCGGTTGGGACGACGAGCACTAGGTGATTGTCTCATTGGCTGA
>CALEJM010000015.1 GCA_937898265.1 uncultured Porphyromonadaceae bacterium | reverse complement strand
CGTTGTAGCTGCCGAATTCGTATTTGGTGTCAACGAGAATCAATCCACGTTGAGCAGCAATCTCTGTGCCGCGTTGGAAGAGTGCCAACGCATATTTCTCTGTGATTTCGTATTCCTCTTTTGAAACGAGACCACGACGGAGGATTTCCTCTTTGGAGATGTCCTCATCGTGTTCGCCTTGTTCGGCTTTGGTGGTAGGGGTGATGATTGGGGTAGGGAACTTCTGATTCTCCTTCATGCCCTCTGGGAGTTTCACGCCGCAGATTTCGCGTGCACCATTTTTGTAGGCACGCCAGGCACTGCCGCAGAGATAAGCGCGAACAATCATCTCAACAGGGAAACCTTTGCAAGCTACACCAACGGTAACCATTGGGTCTGGCACAGCAAGTTTCCAGTTAGGACAAATGTCTGTAGTTGCGTCAAGGAACTTGGCTGCGATTTGGTTCAAGATTTGTCCTTTGGCAGGGATACCTTTTGGCAACACCACGTCGAAGGCTGAGATGCGGTCGGAGGCCACCATCACCAGTTTATCGTTTACAAAATACACGTCGCGAACTTTACCATGATATACTTTGGTTTGTCCGTCGAAACTGTAGTTGGTTTGAGTCAGAGCATTCATATCTATTATGTCTTTTTATTGTTTTATTCTGTAAGTTAATACGTCTGTTGAGTCGACATCGACTTCCATGTCAGGGAAATCCTCTTCGGTCAACTGTTTGATAAGTCGGGCAGCACGTTGCTGTGCGTCAACACGTGGTCCGGTGTGCACATACTGTATGGCAGAGAGCACCGTTGCTTTCATCAGTTCGCCACTCTTGTTGATAGTAGCACGGATGATGGGCGCATAGCCTGCATAACCTTTGGTGCTTACGCGATAGGGTGTGCAGAAATTGCCAAGACTGTAGGCAATCAGTCGGTGGTTGTAAACCTCGATGGCTCTCGGCACGTGAGGACCATGTCCATAGACAATGTCGGCGCCTGCGTCAATCACCGCATGGGCAAAACATTTCACGCAACCTCTTGCCTCCTCGAAGTAGAACTCCGCCGTGTCGGGAGTGTGTACATAGTCGGCACCTTCAGCACCAGCATGCATAGAGACAATCACAATGTCGCATTGCTGCTTCAGCGCCTTCACACTCTCTTTGGCTGAAGAGATGTCAAACAGACTCATGCTGCCGGCATGTGGTGAGAACGCGATGTAACCAAACGAGTGTCCGTTGCGTTCAAAGATAGCCTCTTTGCAGAAACGTCGTTGACCAGCGCAGGCAATCTCGTTCTCTTCCAGTCGTTGCAACGTCTGTAGGATAGCACTGTCGCCAAAATCGCGCGAGTGGTTGTTGGCAATGCTCAGCGCATCGTAGCCGGCTTCAGCCAAGCGTGGAGTCAACTCCTCTGGCATTCGGAAGAAATAGCAGTGAGCCGTGTCGAGGCATTGCTTCTTCGGTTCGCCGAGGTTGCTGATGATACCTTCAAGATTTCCAACCGTGACGTCGGCATTGGTTAGCCAATGTGCCACATCACTAAAAAGCTGTCGACCGCTGTCAACAGGCATCAGCGTATCGGGATAATTCAATCCCAGCATCACGTCGCCAGTGAGCACCACCGAGATGGTGTCGGCAGGAACGAACGTCTCTACCTTTGCTGCGGTGTCGTGAGTGTTGGTGTAGGTCTCGTTGTTTCGTGTTGTCGAGACGTTGAAACACGCAGATAACGCAACCGTAAGAATTGCAACTATGATAACCGACCTCAGCAAGGTGTTTCTTTATAACTGTTCCAGACGAGTAAGGATAGTGCCGTAGGCTTCTGCCACACGACCGAGGTCGCGACGGAAACGGTCGCGGTCCAGACGTTCGTCGGTGTCTGCATCCCACAGTCTGCAAGTGTCAGGACTCAACTCATCTGCCAAGACCAAAGAGCCGTCGGAGAGACGACCAAACTCAGTCTTGAAATCTACCAACGTGATGTTGAGTTTGGCAAACAGTGGTTTGAGAATCTCGTTCACCTTCATCACCAACACCTTGACTTTCTCTACTGTCTCGTGGTCGCTCAAACCGAGAGCCACAGCGTGGGTGTAGTTGATGATAGGGTCGTCGAGTTCGTCATTCTTGTAGCACATCTCAAAGATTGGAGAAGGGAGCACGAAGCCCTCTTTCAGTCCGAGACGCTGTGCGAAACTGCCAGCAGCACGGTTGCGTGCCACAAACTCAATAGGGATAACCTCCTTACGGCGGCAGAGTTGGTCGCGGTCGTTCAGACGTTTCACAAAGTGTGTCTTGATACCGTTCTCCTCCAACTGTTTGTAGATGATAGAAGAAATCTTGTTGTTCAACACGCCTTTGTTGGCAATCTGTGCGCGTTTGATGCCGTTGTAAGCGGAGGCATCGTCCTTGTATCTGATAATCACATACTCGGGATCGTCAACAGCATAAATCTGTTTCGCCTTACCTTCGTAAAGGAGTTCGCGAGGAGTGAAGTCTAAGTCTTTCATATTATTTTTTGCGGAAGTAATCTACTGCGTTTTGGAAAATCGTCTGACGTTTGTTGCCTGCGATATTCTTGAAGAGGTTGTCCTCGAAGCGTTCGCTGTGACCCATCTTGCCGAGGATTTGTCCGTTTGGACTCACGATGCCTTCGATAGCGTAACTTGAGCCGTTAGGGTTGTAAGGCGCTTCGGTGGTGATGTTGCCGTTGAGGTCAACGTATTGGAAGGCTACCTGACCATTCTTGAACAACTCCTTCGCCATCTCTTCGCTTACCACGAACTTGCCTTCGCCGTGACTCATGGCGATGGTGTGTTCCTCGCCGACGGTGAAGCCTTTCAGCCATGGAGAGTTGGTGGTGCTGATGCGTGTGGTCACCATCTGTGAGACGTGACGGTTTACATCGTTGCGGAAGAGGGTAGGAGAGTCTACGGTCACGTCGCCGAGTTTGCCGTATGGGAGCAGACCTGATTTCACCAAAGCCTGGAAGCCGTTGCAGATACCGAGAATCAAGCCGCCACGTTTCAAGAGGTTGTTGATAGCTTCGGTCACCTTCACATTGTTGAGCACGTTGGCAATGAACTTGCCGCTGCCGTCTGGCTCGTCGCCTGCAGAGAAACCGCCTGAGAGTGCGAGGATATGACATTTGTTGATTTCGCATACCATATCGTTGATGGACTCAGAGATGGCCTCGCTGTTCAAGTTGCGGAAGACACCTTGTTTGGTCACAGCGCCTGCACGACGGAATGCCTTAGCAGTATCGTAGTCGCAGTTGGTGCCAGGGAATACGGGGAGATAAACGTATGGTTGTTCTACTGCTTCGCCAGCGTAAGTCAAAGTCTTGACCTCTGGTGTTGACTCCATCACGGTAGCATGGTTGATGCCACGGTCTGGATATACGGTGCAGAACTTCTCGCTGTTCATCTGTTTCAAAGCGTCGAGGGTGAAGCGTGTGCCGTTGATCACCATCTCGTTGCCTGCGGTCTTGCCGAGGAGCACAGCGTTCTCGAAGTTCAGCTCGCCGTCAGCCTCCACAAGGATGCTGCCGTAGTTGTAGTTGAAGAGTTCCTCTTCGCTCATCTTCACCTCAGCGCCGATGCGGTTGCCGAACGAACACTTGGCCAAAGCCTCCATCACACCGCCGAAGCCGATGGCATAGGCAGCCACGATGTGTTTGTTCTCAATCTCGGTGCTGACGAAGTCGAAGTTCTTCTTCAGCATGTCGGTGTCAGGCATGTAGTTGCTGACAGGAGTATGTTTGATGAGGTAGAGGTTGTGACCCTCTGCCTTGAATTCCGGACTGATGACTGTGCGAGCATCAACGGTGGTGATACCGAAGGCGATGAGTGTTGGTGGCACGTTGATGTCTTGGAACGTACCGCTCATAGAGTCTTTACCGCCGATAGATGGAAGTTTCAAAGCATCTTGCATCTTCAACGCACCGAGCAAGGCGCTCAATGGTTTGCCCCAAGACTCGGCTGTGTGCATGCGCTCGAAGTATTCCTGATAGGAGAAGCGCATCTTGTCGTAGCGAGCACCGGCAGCAACAACCTTAGCACAGGTGTCAACCACTGCGTAGGCAGCACCTACGTAAGGACTCCATTTGGAGATGAATGGGTTGAAGCCGAATGCCATGATAGAGGCGGTGTTGGTGAATCCGTTGAGCACTGGGAGTTTCTGAACGCTCACCTGAGTCTCGGTCTCTTGGGTCTTGCCACCGAATGGCATCAAGACGGTAGAAGCACCGATGGTAGCGTCGAACATCTCAATCAAGCCTTTCTGAGAAACCACGTTGTCGTCGCTCAAGCAGTTGGCAACCTTCTCTTCGAGGTTCTTGCCCTCAGGCTGATGAATCATAGGATTGATGTTGTCCATGGCGGTGATGTGCGCCTTGGTGTAGCGTGCAGCACCGGCTGAGTCGATGAACTCGCGGGAGAGGTCAACTACCATGCGGTCGCCGTTAAACATACGCATGCGACGGAGATCGGTTACGTCGGCAACGTGTGTCACCTCGATGTTCTCCTCAGCACAGTAGCGCATAAACTCTTCTTTGGTGTGAGCTTCAACCACTACTGCCATACGCTCTTGCGATTCGCTGATAGCGATTTCTGTTGAGTTCAGTCCACTATATTTTGTTGGTACGCGGTCGAGGTAGATGTCGAGACCATCGGTCAACTCGCCGATAGCCACGCTCACGCCGCCTGCGCCAAAGTCATTTGATTTCTTAATCAAGCGTGTCACCTCAGGACGACGGAACAGACGTTCCAGTTTACGTTCTTCTGGTGCGTTGCCTTTCTGAACCTCACTGCCGCAAGTCTCCAACGATTGTGAGGTGTGTTCTTTTGAAGAACCTGTTGCACCACCGATGCCGTCGCGACCTGTTCTGCCGCCAAGCATCAATACGATGTCGCCAGGAGCAGGACTCTCACGACGAACGTCCTCGGCTTTCACTGCGCCTACCACAGCACCCACCTCCATACGTTTGGCAACGTAGTCTGGGTGATAGATCTCGCGAACGTGTGTGGTGGCAAGACCGATCTGGTTACCGTAGCTTGAGTATCCTGCAGCAGCCTTACGGCTGATCATGCTCTGTGGAAGCTTTCCTGCGAGAGTCTCGCTGACCGGCTTGTTGATGTCGCCGGCACCGGTGACACGCATTGCCTGATAAACGTATGCGCGGCCGGAAAGAGGGTCACGGATAGCACCGCCAAGACAGGTGGCAGCACCTCCGAACGGCTCGATCTCGGTAGGATGGTTATGGGTCTCGTTCTTGAACTGGAGGAGCCACTTCTCAAGCTTTCCGTCAACATCCACATTGACATAGATGCTGCAAGCATTGTTCTCTTCACTCTGCTCGAGATCCTCGAGCTTGCCGATCTTCCTGAGATAGCGTGCGCCGATGGTCGCGAGCTCCATAAGGCAGAGACTCTTGTTCTCACGGCCAAGTTCCTTGCGGATCTCGAAGAAGTCCTCAAGCTCGTTCTCGAGCTCAGCCTTGAGGAATGAATCATCAACGGTGATCTCCTCAAGTTCGGTAGTGAAGGTGGTGTGACGGCAATGGTCTGACCAGTATGTATCAAGGATACGAAGTTCAGTCTCGGTAGGCTCTCTGTGCTCAGCGGTGAAATACTTTACGACTTCATTGAGGTCGTCGGTATTCATGGCAAGACCCCACTCCTTGCAGAATGCGGCATACTGCTCAGGCTTCATGCTGATGAAACCTGTCATGTCTGCGAGAGGCTTTACATCGACAGTATCGTTCTGTGAAAGCTTTGAAAGGTCCTTCGGACGCGACTCGACGGCATTGATGAAATATGCGCGGACTGCATTGAGAGCCTCCTCGGTCATGTCATCGTCGAAGATGATGAGCTTTGAGCTGCGGATCTCGACCTCTGCCTTTGGATCGATAAGGTGCACACAGTCAACTGCCGATGATGCACGCTGGTCGAACTGTCCAGGAAGATACTCGACAGCGACATACTTCTTGCCCTCGAGATCGCACTCATCGGTAACGAGGTCGGTCACGATCTCTCCGAAAACGGAATATCTGCACTTCTCGACAAGCTCCTCGCTGAAACCGAACAGGTCGTAAACGTTCAGCAGACGGAGACTTTTGATATTGAGAGATAGATTCTCATTGAATTCGTTCTTGAGGCTTCTTGCCTCAACCTGGAACTCAGGGTATTTTTCTACAAAGACGCGATGTGCTTTCATTGCTTAGATTTCAGTTTGAAGAACCTTGTCGGCCTGAGCCTTCCTATAAGCATCATACTTCTCAGCGAGCACTGCATCGTTGAGAGAGAAGATGGAGACAGCATAGAGGGCTGCATTCTTTGCACCATCGATCGCCATGGTAGCCACTGGAATGCCAGATGGCATCTGGACGATGCTGAGCAGAGAGTCGAGACCGTTGAGAGCCGCGCTCTTGATAGGAACGCCGATTACAGGAAGAGAAGTCATTGCTGCACACATGCCAGGAAGGTGAGCTGCTCCGCCGGCACCGGCGATGACGATGTTCACGCCTCTTTCCTTGGCTGATGCCATGTACTCACAGAAGAACTGTGGAGTGCGGTGAGCGCTGATGACTTTTTTCTCATAAGGAACTCCGAACTGGTCGAGGATGTCCAATGCTCCCTGCATGACTGGAAGGTCACTCTTGGAGCCCATGATGATGCTGACTTTCATTATGTTTGATTTATCGAGTTATCACTTTGCACTATTATCTTGCAAATTTACAACAGAACCGAGCCGTATGCAAATAATGTTATCAACAACTTTTTATCTATCTTTGCCGCCGATGTCTATGAAGAAAGAGTTGGAAAAGTGGTTCTCTCCACTGTCAAAAGATGAACTGAAACGTATCCTGGGCGTATTCGACCAGCCATACCGCGAAAATGCGAGGAAGGCAGGTCTGCTCGAGGAGGTAATCTCGTTCATCGGAGACAATCCCGAGGCATGGCTCGGCAAGCTCACCGAAAGAGACCTTATCGCCATCAGGGACTGCGTGAAGGCAGGTCCGGCGAGCCTCACCATCCTTGGCCAGCCTGACTATCCATGCATTCCTCTTTTCCTTCACCTTATCGACAAGGACCCCGGCAGTGACGACATGGTGTTCATCCCTCCTTGTATCCATGCACTGGTATGTGGAGTCATCGACAATGTGATCGCCTCGAAAGAGGCTGACGGAAGCTTCGACCGCGACAGACTGATCCTCGGCGTCCTCAACACCTACGGCGCCATTCCTCTGGAGAGGTTCATCCCTCTAATGAGAAAATGCTTTCCTCCCAAGTCAGCATACGACAAGATCAACATGATGGTTGAATCGCCTATCCTCAAGATGTGCATGGCCGACACCGGCAATGGAGAATGGCTTGTCTCGCCGTATATCTTCGACCTTGACGGATTCATCAGCGGAATGGATCATTTCAAGAAGTTCAGGTCTCACAAGAAATTCAGCGAGAAGGATTTCAGGGACGCAGCCCGCAACATCCCGTTCTGTGCCGCAGAGCCGGACAGTCCGGAGGCCCAGGCCGTCATCAGAATGTACATAAGCCTGGGACTGCACAGGCACGAGGCCGTTGAAGAGCTGCATTACATCTGGCTGGACTGCCAGAACTGCTTTGACGAGAACATGACCGCCCACATTTTCGAGGGCGTGGAAGACCTTGCCCACAGTATTCCTACCTTCGAGCAATACAGAAACTGCCTGCAGACCATAGCGGATTACGCCAACAGCCTGCCAAAGTGGTATCTCAAGGGAAGAAGCGCGGATGAATGCGACCTGATGAAGATCACGCTCCGCGAAAGGGAGAACGGTGAGGATATATTCCAGGAACTCGCAAAGGAAATGCATTTCGGCATGGCCGTCCCTCACGTGTCACCGTTCGAACCTTGTCCATGCGGCAGCGGCCTCAGCTATCGCAACTGCCACGGCAAGTTCATGAACTAGAGGTGCTCGACAATCTTCTCGAGCCAGATTCTGTCGGTCTCGTCGAATGTATTCAGTTCGGCGCTGTCTATATCCAGCACACCCCATATCTCACCATCCTTGCGGACAGGGACTACTATCTCGCTGCGGGATGCAGAGCTGCATGCGATATGACCTGGGAACTGATCCACATCAGGAACGACGATGGTTTCGCCTGCCTTCCATGCACTGCCGCATACTCCCCTGCCGAACGGAATGCGTGTACATGCCACAGGGCCCTGGAAAGGTCCGAGAACAAGCTGATTTCCGTCGACACGGTAAAAGCCGGTCCACCAGAACCTCAGTGAGTGATGTATGAGAGCGGCGACATTGGCCATGTTTGCGACGGCATCGCTTTCATCTTCGACCATCGCGCTCACCTGCTTCTCGAGCAGTCTGTAGATTTCCTCCTTGGAGAGGTTACTTGTTTCGGGCATCGTTTCCATTCCGCATCATTTTTTTCGGCGGCAAAAATAAGAAAAAAGCCTATCTTTACGAACCTACCGGATAATCAATAACTGATGAAAAGAACGATTCTTACAAGCATCTTCGTGTCGATGGCGTTTCTGGCTTCCGCCCAGAGCCCTGTCTTCACCCTTAACGACTTCAATATCGATAAAAACGAAATCGTATCAGGTGTACTTCATCTTGACTGCAACGATTTCAAAACGGATTTCGCGCGAAATGTTGAGCGACAGGTCGGACGAATCGACAAGACCCTTGACGAAGCCGAAATAGTCGGGCAGCAGGTCGGCACAGTGATCCATGATGAGCACGCCGGAGGAATAGAGCTGCAGTCCCTTTTCGTAGTCCTTGGTATAGTAATCATACGGTGCTTTCTTCGGGATGAACAGCATCGCGTCAAATTCGGAAAGTCCCTCCGAATGGAAGTGG
>CALEJM010000014.1 GCA_937898265.1 uncultured Porphyromonadaceae bacterium | reverse complement strand
CCATTTCTATTTCTTCTCTAGAAAGTAATCCATCTCCATCACGATCATATAATTCAAATATTTCTAATATTTCATTTTCTTCTTCTTGTTCTTGTATTTTAAGAGTCATAAGAGAAACAAATTCAGTTTTATCTAACATCAAAATTGGATTTACAAATTCAACGGAGACAGTAGCCATATCCTCTGGCATAACATATTCAAGATCGCTAGGAATTGTTACGACGCCAGTTACTTCCGTTCCGTTGTTATAAAATTGAGGACGATAAGAACTAAATAACGGATTATGTCTATATGGCAAATGGATGATGCCACTAATGGTTGTAACCGGAGTCCAATTGCCTTCCTCGCTAACAAGTAAAGTTCCTCTTGAGAAATCAGTTGTTGCAGGTGCTTCTTCTAAGGAAATACCAACATTTGTTCCTGGTTCAGCAACATCTGATGATTGATGGAAAGATTCCATACCAGAAATTGTATATTCAACAAAGGTATCGTTTGTAGCATCGTATTTTTGGATTTTGTCGCCAAGAGCAATTGCCTTTCCTTCAACAGTGCCGACCAAAAGGAAGGCATGACAGCATTCTTGGAAAAACGTGCAGCCACTTTCAACAACAAATAAAACAAACTCTATAAACATCATTTACACGATGAAAATTTGCGTTATCGGAACCGGCACCATGGGCGCTGGCATTGTTCAAGCTTTTGCACAAGCAGGCATGCCTGTTTTGATGAAAAGCCGTAGCGAATCAAGCCTCGAAAAGGCTATGGGTCGCATCAAGAAATCACTTGCCAAACTCGTAGAAAAGGGCAAAGTAACCCAAGAGTACATGGATGCCACAATGGCAAACATCACTACTACAACAAACTATAACGATTGCGCCGACTCAGACCTCCTCATCGAGGCAGCAGTTGAGACAATGGATATGAAGAAAGAACTCTTCAAACAACTTGACGAGCTCTGCAAACCAGAAACTATCTTGGCTTCTAACACTTCTTCTCTCTCAATCACTGAGATTGCATCAAGCACAAACCGCCCTGACAAAGTTATCGGCATGCACTTCTTCAACCCAGCTCCTGTAATGAAACTTGTTGAGCTCATCAAAGGTCAAAAGACCTCTGACGAAGTTTGCAACACCATCAGCGAGTTGGTAAAATCAATCGGTAAAGTGCCTGTAATGGTTAACGAGGCTCCAGGTTTCGTAGTAAACCGTATCCTCATCCCATTGGTAAACGAAGGTATCGGCATCTATGCTGACGGCGTAGCTACAGCTGCTGAAATCGACGAAGCCATGAAACTCGGTGCTAACCACCCAATGGGTCCTTTGGCTCTCGGCGACCTCATCGGTCTCGACGTTTGCTTGGCAATCATGGAAGTGCTCCATGCTGAGTTCGGCGACAAATACCGCCCACACCCACTGCTCCGTAAGATGGTACGCGCCAACCTCCTCGGTCGCAAAACCGGTGAAGGCTTCTACAAATACTAATCCTTGCATACAAAATTAAACTTCATCATATATGAATTTCAATCTCACCAAAAAACAAGAACTCTTTAGGCAGATGATTCGTGAGTTTGCCGAGAAAGAGGTAAAGCCACTTGCAGTCGAAATCGACGAGCAAGAGCGTTTCCCAATGGAGACCATTGAGAAAATGGCCAAAATTGGTCTGATGGGTATTCCTGTTCCAACACAATACGGTGGTGCAGGTGGCGACCACATCATGTACACAATTGCTGTTGAGGAATTGTCACGTTGCTGCGCTACAACAGGCGTTGCTCTCTCAGCTCACACCTCATTGGGTATGGGTCCAATCCTCGAGAATGGTACAGAAGAACAAAAAATGAAATATCTGCCAAAGATGGCAAGCGGTGAATGGATTGGCGCTTTCGGTTTGACCGAGCCAAACGCAGGTACTGATGCTGCTATGCAACAGACCACTGCTGTGCTTGATGGCGATCACTATGTTCTCAACGGTAGCAAAATCTTCATCACTAACGCTGGCTACGCTCACGTTTATGTAGTATTTGCAATGACCGACAAATCAAAAGGCAACAAAGGCATCTCAGCATTCATCGTTGAGCAAGGCATGCCAGGTTTCTCAATCGGTAAGAAAGAGAAAAAACTCGGTATCCGTGGTTCTGCTACCTGCGAGTTGATTTTCGAAAACTGCATCGTTCCAAAAGAGAACCTCCTCGGTGCTGAAGGCAAAGGCTTTGCTATCGCCATGAAGACTCTCGACGGCGGTCGTATCGGTATCGCTTCACAAGCACTTGGTATCGCTCAAGGTGCTATGGACGAAACCGTTAAATACACCAAAGAACGTAAACAGTTCGGTCGTTCAATCGCTCAATTCCAAAACACACAGTTCCAAATGGCTGACCTCGAGACACGCATCCAAGCTGCTCGTCTCCTCGTTCGCTCTGCTGCCTTCAAGAAAGACAACGGCATTCCTTACTCAGCCGACGCTGCTATGTGCAAACTCTTTGCTGCAGAAACAGCCATGGACATGACAACAAAAGCTGTTCAATTCCACGGCGGTTACGGCTACACACGCGAATATCCAGTTGAACGTATGATGCGCGACGCTAAGATTACCGAAATCTACGAAGGTACATCAGAAGTACAACGCATGGTTATCGCAGCCAAATTGTTCAAATAAAACATATCCCCACATATTAAAATAGAAAGAATATGAAAATCGTTGTTTGCATAAAACAAGTGCCAGATACCACTGAGGTAAAAATCAACCCAGTAACAGGCACCATCATTCGTGAGGGTATTCCAAGCATCATGAACCCAGACGATAAGGGCGGTCTTGAGCTTGCTCTCCGTTTGAAAGATGAATTTGATGCACATGTAACAGTCATCACAATGGGTCCTCCTCAAGCCGACGCTATCCTCCGCGAAGCTTACGCTATGGGCGTTGACCGTGCTATCTTGTTGACCGACCGTGCTTTTGCAGGTGCTGATACATTGGCAACCTCACACGCTTTGGCTGCTGCTATCAAAAACCTCGACTACGACCTCGTTATCACAGGTCGTCAGGCTATCGACGGCGACACTGCCCAAGTTGGTCCTCAGATTGCAGAACACCTCGACTTGCCACAAGTTTCATACGTTGCAGACGCAAAATATGACGGCAAAGAGACCATCCGCGTGAAGAAAGAGACTGAAGACGGCTATCAAATCCTTGAAGCAACCACACCATGCGTCTTCACCGTTTTGGCATCTGCTATCAAACCACGTTACATGAGCGTTCGTGGCATCGTTGAAGCTTTCGACAAAGAAGTTGAAACTTGGACAGTTCAAAACATCACCATCGAGCCAGAGAAACTCGGCGGCAAAGGTTCACCTACCCGTGTGAAGAAATCATTTGCCAAAGA
>CALEJM010000013.1 GCA_937898265.1 uncultured Porphyromonadaceae bacterium | reverse complement strand
TTCAACGGTGCATATTCTACGGCGGGGATGTCGCGACAGGCCGCCGCCGTGATAGCAGCCCCCTGCGACCGACCAAGCTTCAACATCGACTGCACATTCTTGCCGAAGAATGGGGCTTCAATAGCCAACTCCTCTGGGTAGTAGGTCTCAATGAGTTGTGTGATCTCCTCGAAGATTTTCCTCAGACTGAGGTAGTGGTTGGGAATCTTCCTGAGGTCGATGATGCCCGTATCAACGAAGCGCGCCTTCTTCTCCACGACGGCGATAACGCCCCAACCCATAACAGAAGAGCCTGGGTCAACGCCGAGGATGATGCGCTCGTTAGGTGAGATGTTTGGAGTTCCCATCGTAGGTCAGAAGATTTGATTCATCACAGTGCTGAAGATAAGCACGCGCTCGCCGAACTGTTGGGCAAGGTTTTTCTTCATCCGCTTCTCTCCCTCTTTCAGCCAAAGGGAGATGGCGTCAAGGTTCTTGTGCTCGCAGTGGAGCGCAAGCGAATGCATCTCGTCGTTCTCGCCGCTGAGAATTTCGTACAACTTGATATTGCAGAACTCAAGCCCCTGCAGCTCCGGAATAATCGTCTGCGAGAGGTGTCTGCTCCAAGACTCAAGCGCAGAGTCTTCAACAGCGAATGTGGTGTTGAGAATATACATGTTGGTGGGTTGATACAAAAAAGACCTCGTGGTTGACGAGGTCTTCTTTATTGTTGCATGCTTGAATTAATTCTTAGCAATTGGTTCAATAGAAACGAAAGATTTGTCCTCGCGTTTTCTTTTGAATACTACGATACCGTCGGTGAGTGCGAAGAGAGTGTGGTCTTTGCCCATACCTACGTTTTCACCTGGGTTGTGTACTGTACCGCGTTGGCGAACAAGGATGTTGCCAGCTTTAGCAAATTGACCGCCGAAGATTTTTACGCCAAGTCGTTTGCTTTCTGATTCACGACCGTTCTTAGAACTACCTACACCTTTCTTATGTGCCATAATATTGTTCTTTTAAAGGGTTTACGCTACAATTTCTTTAATCATTAATTCAGTGAAGTCTTGACGGTGGCCGTTCAATTTGCGGAAACCTTTACGACGTTTTTTGTGGAAGACCAAAACTTTCTCGCCACGAACGTGTGAAACAACTTCAGCTACGATTTTTGCACCAGCAACGGTTGGAGCACCAACTTTTACTGCGCCTTCGTTGTCTACCAAAAGGACTTTCTCAAATTCTACTACTGAACCACGTTCAGCTTCATTCATGCGGTGAACAAAGAGTTTTTTGCCCGCTTCTACCTTGAATTGTTGTCCAAGGATTTCTACAATTGCATACATTTGCTTTGTACTATTGTTTAATTGTTATGACCGGGAGGTGAAATAGCCGCTGATAATCAGGGTAGTGTTACTTTACGAACCTCTTTACGAATCGAGTTGCAAATGTAGTGTTTTTCTTTTGAATATGCAAGTGTTTTCTGCTTATTTTTCTTTACACTATATTATATATATAAAAAACACCTTACGGTGAGGTAAGGTGTTCTTATTGTTTGTATGTTGTCTGTCGGTTATGAACCCATCATGCTGAGCATGATACCGGCGGCAACGGCAGAACCGATTACGCCAGCTACGTTTGGACCCATAGCGTGCATCAACAAGAAGTTTCTTGGGTTCTCTTCTTGACCCACGGTCTGAGATACGCGGGCAGCCATAGGAACGGCTGATACGCCTGCAGAGCCGATAAGTGGGTTGATCTTGTTTTTCATGAAGAGGTTCATCAACTTGGCGAGCAATACGCCGGCAGCTGAACCCATGCCGAAGGCTACGATACCTACTGCGAGGATGCCGAGGGTCTTGAGGTTCAAGAAGGCATCGGCGGTGGCAGTAGCGCCTACGGTTGTGCCGAGGAAGATGATGGTGATGTTCATCAACTCGTTTTGTACTGTTTTGCTCAAACGCTCTGTTACGCCACATTCGCGGAGAAGGTTACCGAACATCAAGCAGCCAATCAGTGGGGTTGCATCTGGCAAAAGGAGAGATACAACGACTGTTACCATGACTGGGAACACGATTTTTTCGGTTTTGCTTACTGAGCGAAGTTGTACCATCTGGATCTTGCGTTCCTCTTTGGTGGTGAGGAGTCGCATGATAGGTGGTTGGATTACAGGCACGAGTGCCATGTAGGAGTAGGCGGCAACGGCGATAGGACCGAGGAGGTGTGGAGCCAGTCTTGAGGTTAAGAAGATGGCGGTAGGACCGTCGGCACCACCGATGATGGCGATTGAGGCAGCCTCGTTAGGCAAGAATCCCATGGCGATAGAGCAGAAGTAGGTAACGAAGATACCCAACTGTGCTGCAGCGCCGAGCAGGAGGCTCTTAGGGTTGGCAAGCAGTGGACCGAAGTCGGTCATTGCGCCTACGCCCATGAAGATCAAGCAAGGATAGATGCCGAGTTTTACGCCAAGGTAGAGGAAGTCGAGCAAGCCTGCGCCGTTGCGGAAACATTCCCAGTGGACGTGACCCTCAGCGAAGTATTCTGAGTGGTACATCTCTGCGCCTGGGAGGTTGGTGAGCAACATGCCGAAGGCGATAGGGAGGAGGAGCAGTGGCTCGTAGCCTTTGACGATGGCGAGGTAGAACAACAGGAAAGATACCAACAGCATGATGATGGCTTTCCAGTGGTCAACCAATTGGGAGAGACCGGTGCGGTGGAGGAATTTGACGATTGACTCGCCGAAGCGGATGTCTTCGTCAACATATTCTTCTGTGGCAACGGCTTCTGTTTCGACAGTCTCGGCGATGGCCATTACCTCTTCGGTGACGGCGGTTTCGTCGACAACTGGTTGTGCGTCGTTTTCTTGTGCAAATACGTTATTAGTGATAAAAAGCAGTAACGATATAAACAGCAATCTATAGATGTTTTTCATTTGTAATTCTTGTTTGTATGAAATTGTTGCTGAAAATAAATTGAGATGCCCCGACCAGGGCATCTCAATTGTTTATAGGGTTTACTGCATTTCAATCAATACGTCACCTTGCATTACGTTCTGACCTGGAGTTACGCGGATGGCAGCAACTTTGCCAGCTTTTTCGGCTGTGATGTTGTTTTCCATCTTCATTGATTCCATGGTGAGGAGAACGTCGCCGGCTTTTACTTCCTGACCTTCTTTAACCAATACTTTTACGATGCTGCCTGGCAGTGGTGATTTAACAACCACGCTCTTGCCAGCGGCAACAGGAGCAGCTGCTGGAGCGGCAGCGGCAACGCGTGGGCGTGCTACTGGAGCAGCGGTGCTTGGTTTTTCGCGGTTAACTTCAACGGTGTAGAGTGTGCCGTTTACTTGTACGTCAACCATGTTGTTGTCTTGTTCTTCAACAGCAACTTCGTAACGGTGACCGTTTATTGAAAAATTGAATTTCTTCATTTTATCTTCTAATTAAATTGTTAAGACCGAAAATTTTGGAGGCCCATGGTGAATAACGACGGTCTGGCTCACAAATAGTGATTTTGTTGCTTTCGATATCGTGAGCTTCGTCGAAATAGAGGTGAAGAGCCATAGCAACAGCTGCCTCGTTGTTGACGTCGGCAGGACCCATTGCTTTTACATTATTCTCATTTGTCGGCATTGTTATTTTCTAACTAAATTGTTGTTTAAACCGTAAATCTTTGAGTTCCACGGTGAGTAGCGACGTTGTGTTGACTTGATGGTCATCACGTAGCTCTCGCTGTCGTGTACGTCATTGAAATAGAGATGAAGAGCTGTGGCGATGGCTGCTGTCTCGATGCCGGCGATGTGCACGTCTTCGAATTCAGGGGCAGCCTTTTCTTTTGTTGAAACATTCGCTGCAACAGGGGCTTTCTTTTCCACTTTGATTTTTGGTGCCATGATCTTGCCGAACATGGAGATGACGAAAATCAAGAGGACGAGAATGCAGAACACTACTGAGATGCCCAGTACTGCGATGATTACAGCGTTTCCCCAGTTAATAGCTAATGTCATAATAGCGTATTATTACTCCACAGTAACGGATTACAATGGAATATTTGAGTGTTTCTTCAAAGGATTAGCCAACTTCTTGGTTTGCAGGGTTTGGAATGCACGGATTACGCGGAAACGAGTGTTGCGTGGCTCGATAACGTCATCGATGTAGCCAAATGAAGCTGCTTGATAAGGGTTAGCGAATTTCTCTTTGTATTCGGTCTCTTTCTCGAGGATGAATTTAGCTTTCTCCTCTGGGTCGGTGAAGGCTTTGAGGGCTTTGCTCTCCAATACTTCGATAGCACCAGAAGCACCCATAACTGCGATCTCGGCGGTTGGCCATGCGTAGCAGAAGTCGCCGCGGAGTTGTTTACAGCTCATTACGATGTGTGAGCCACCGTAAGATTTGCGGATTGTTACAGTTACTTTAGGTACGGTAGCTTCGCCGTAAGCGAACATCAATTTAGCACCGTGGTTGATGATACCGGCATACTCTTGGCCTGTGCCTGGGAGGAAGCCTGGAACGTCAACAAGGGTGAGGATAGGAATGTTGAATGCGTCGCAGAAACGAACGAAGCGGGCTGCCTTGCGTGAAGCGTCGCAGTCGAGTACACCTGCCAACATTTTTGGTTGGTTGGCGATGATACCTGTTGATACGCCGTTGAAGCGAGCGAAGCAGCAGATGATGTTCTGAGCGAACATTGGTTGAACTTCGAGGTATTCGCCGTTGTCGACGATGGCGCGGATGATTTCCTTCATGTCGTAAGGCATGTTAGGGTTCTCAGGCACGAGGTCGTTGAGGGCGTCTTCCTTACGGTCGATTGGGTCGTTGCAAGGACGGATTGGGGTTTCCTCGAGGTTGTTTTGTGGGATGTATGAGATGAGCTCACGGATGGTTTGCAAGCCTTCGAGTTCGGTAGCTGCTTTGAAGTGAGCAACACCAGATTTGCGCATGTGAACGTTTGCACCGCCGAGTTCTTCAACAGAAACGTTCTCGCCGGTAACTGATTTCACTACTTTTGGACCAGTGATGAACATGTAGCTGTTCTCTTCGGTCATCATGATGAAGTCGGTCAAGGCTGGTGAGTAAACTGAACCACCTGCGCAAGGGCCGAAGATCAATGAGATTTGTGGAACTACGCCAGAAGCGAGGATGTTGCGCTCGAAGATTTCAGCGTAGCCTGCCAATGCGTTGACGCCTTCCTGGATACGTGCTCCGCCGGAGTCGTTGATACCGATGAACGGTGCTCCGCACTGCAGGGCCATATCCATGACTTTGCAGATTTTTTCGGACATAGTCTTGCTCAAAGATCCGCCGCTGACGGTGAAATCCTGAGCAAAAACGTAAACGATACGACCATCGATCGTACCTCTACCCGTTACGACACCATCT
>CALEJM010000012.1 GCA_937898265.1 uncultured Porphyromonadaceae bacterium | reverse complement strand
CGCAACCAGACCGAGTTGACCCTCCTCTCAGTCAATGCCCGTTCTGGCATCGCCTCCCCAATCTTCACCGAGAAGGGCGAGAGCCGTTGGGCAGACTATCAAGTGCTTGACTGCCTCCACTTCAACAGCGACAACAGCTTCGTCTGCATGAGCGAACGCGATGGCTTCCGCCACCTCTACCTCTTCCGTCCTAACGGTCAGCTCTCACGCCAAATCACCAAAGGCGAATGGGACGTCATCGACTGCTACGGCTACGACGAAGCTTCAGGCACCACCTATTTCCTCGCTGCTAAAGAGCGTCCTTACGAACGTCATATCTACAAAGCCAACGCTAAGGGCAACATCACCAACCTCGACCCACGCGAAGGCATGCACAGCGCCAACTGGTCGGCCAACTTCAAATACGCCATCAGTCAGTTCAACAACGCTACTACCCCAAACATTTACACCATCATCAACAACAATGGCAAAGAGCTCCGCGTTATTGAGAACAACACCGCCCTTGCCAACAAGGTGCGCTCACTCAATCTCCCTAAGAAAGAGTTCTTCAGCTTCACCACCGAAGACGGCATCATGCTCTACGCTTGGATGGTGAAACCTAACGACTTCGACAGCCGCAAGCAATATCCACTCGTGATGGTACAATACAGCGGTCCTAACTCACAAGAAGTGCTTAACCGTTGGAAACCCGACTGGGAATACTACCTTGCTCAAGAAGGGTATATCGTGGCATGTGTTGATGGTCGTGGCACAGGTGCCCGCGGCACTAAGTTCCGCTCAGCAACCTATAAGAAACTCGGTCAGATTGAGACCCACGACCAAGTAGCAGCCGCCCATTACTTCGGCAAACTCAACTACATCGACGCCGACCGCATGGCCATCTGGGGCTGGAGCTACGGTGGTTTCATGGCACTCAACTGCCTCATCAACGGCAACGGCACCTTCAAGGCAGGCATCGCCATCGCCCCTGTCACCGACTGGCGTCTCTACAACACAGCCTACACCGAGCGCTTCATGACCCGTCCTCAAGAGAACGGTCGTGGCTACGACATCTCCAACCTTATCAACCAAGCCTCCAAGCTCAAAGGCAACCTCTACATCGTTCACGGCACAGCCGACGACAACGTACATATCCAGAACACCTTCCTCTTCACCGAGAAACTCGTAGAGGCAGGCATCCCATTCCAAGAGAAAGTCTACACCAACAAGAACCACAGCATCCTCGGTGCTAAGACTCGTCTCCACCTCTACAGCAGTTTCAACGACTTCCTCAAAGCAAACCTCTAAACCCTTCCGAAAATGGAAAACACCAAACAACGATACAGTGCCCTGCCCATCATCATGATGTTCGCCCTCTACTTCATGGTCTCGTTCGTCACGGGACTTCAGAACCCTATGGGCGTCATCGTCAAGAGCCAATTCTCCGTCACCAACTTCCTTGCCACCCTTGGCAACTTCATGGTGTTCATTGCCTACGCCCTCATGGGTATGCCAGCGGGCAACATGCTCCAACGCACCGGCTACCGTAAGACAGCTTTGGTTGCCGACGTCGTCGGACTCCTTGGCGTGGTCATCATCTTTCTCAGCGGACGCATTGGCGGCTTCCCACTCTATCTCTTTGGTGCTTTCATCAGCGGTATCGCCATCTGCATGCTCAATACGGTAGTCAACCCCT
>CALEJM010000011.1 GCA_937898265.1 uncultured Porphyromonadaceae bacterium | reverse complement strand
CCGACATCAACATGGGCGTGAGCCGTGGCGAAGCACTCCAGCAGGGTGCAGGCGACCAGGGTATGATGTTCGGCTTTGCTACCGACGAAACCGACAACTACATGCCAATGGCTCTTGATCTCAGTCATACCCTCTTGAAAGAACTCGCAGCCATTCGACGCGAAGGCAAAGAGATGACCTACCTTCGTCCAGATGCCAAGGCACAGGTTACCATGGAATACAACGAGCAAGGTTATGCCAAACGTGTTCAAACAATCGTCATCTCAACACAACACGACGACTTTGTCAAAGAGAACGAAACCATTGATGCGCAAAAGGCAGACGAGATGATGGTAGGACAGATAGAGAAAGATGTCCGCAAGATTCTTTTGCCACGCGTCTTGGCAAAGTTCCCACAATACAAGCAATTCATTGACAACGAAGTTCGTCTCTTGGTCAACCCAACAGGTCGTTTCGTTATCGGCGGTCCTCATGGCGACACAGGTTTGACAGGCCGTAAAATCATCGTTGACACCTACGGAGGCAAAGGAGCACACGGCGGTGGAGCCTTCTCAGGCAAAGACCCTTCAAAAGTGGACCGTTCTGCAGCTTATGCCACACGTCATATCGCCAAGAACCTCGTAGCAGCTGGTGTTGCCGACGAAGCGTTGGTACAAGTAGCCTACGCTATCGGTGTGGCAGAGCCAATGAATCTTTACGTCAACACCTATGGTAAATCACACGTAAAGATGAGCGACGGCGAGATTGCAGAAAAACTCCTGCAAATCTTCAGTATGACTCCCAAAAACATTGAGAAACGACTGAAACTCCGCGAACCAATCTACGCTGAGTCGGCTGCTTACGGACACATGGGTCGCACACCAGAAATTGTCAAGAAATCATTCAAGGTGGGCAACCAGACAATAGAGAAAGAAGTCGAGCTCTTCACTTGGGAGAAACTTGACTACGTCGAAAAGATCAAAGAGGCATTTGGACTCTAACCCAAAGGTCAACACAAATAAAAAGGCACTGGATGAAATGCTCGATAAAAAGAAAATCGACCCGTATTGGATGTCAAAGGGCAACAATGCGGAATACATCAAGCGGTATTTAGCCGAGCTGGGCTATATGCTGACATAAAAATATATGAACGGAGTAAAAAATGGAATATCTGACAGTTGACGGTGCGGGAGACTCGACTCCTGCCGGAATAATTTTAAA
>CALEJM010000010.1 GCA_937898265.1 uncultured Porphyromonadaceae bacterium | reverse complement strand
GGGCGAAATCAAGGTGGACGCAGCTGGCAACGTGACCTCCGCCACCATCTTGCAGAACGGCACAACGATTACCGATCCTGAACTGCGCAACGCCGCTAAGTCGGCAGCGCTGAAAACCAAGTTCACCGCAGGCGAAGCCGTCTCCATCGGTAAAATCACCTACAAATTCGTACTTAACTAATCCTTTGATAATTAAATACAATGAAAAAAGTATATCTCTTTATGGCTGACGGCTTTGAAGAAATCGAAGCCTTGGCAGTTGTCGACCTCCTTCGTCGCGCCAACGTTGGCGTAGAGATGGTCTCTGTCTCAAACACCTTGGAGGTTGTTGGCGCACACAACGTTGTTGTGAAAGCCGACTCGCTCATCGCTAACGCACAGATAGAAAATCCAGATATGTTGATTCTCCCAGGCGGTATGCCAGGCATGGAGAACCTCTATGCTTGCGAGCGTCTTCGTGAGTTGCTCCTGAAGCAAGCTGGCGAGCAACGTCTTGTGGCAGCCATCTGCGCCTCACCAAGCATCTTGGGACGCCTTGGTTTGCTGAAACAGCAACAGGCTGTCTGCTATCCTGGCTTTGAGGACGAACTGACCGAAGCTTTCGTACGCAACGACAAAGTGGTGGTCTCCGACAACATCATCACCTCTCGCGCTCCTGGAACCGCCATCCCATTTGCCTTGGAGCTCATCAAGATTCTCTGTGGTCTTGAAGTCTCCGACCAAATTGCCCGCGACATCCTTGTGAAATAGCCTCCAACCGACTATACCATAATAAAATAACCTGACCTTGATGAGGCCAGGTTATTTTTTTGTGTCTATTGTTGTCTCTTAGATGTCTTTGCCGTGCTCGAGGAGAAGTGTGTTGGTTGGTTGGTCGCACACTTCCGATGGTCCGAAGTATTGGATAGGACCGGGGTAGACGAAGTGTGAGTGGTTGGTGGCCCATTCGCGACGGTTCTTCTCCAGATATTTGAATGGTGCGTCCTGAAGGTTGACCAACGCCTTCTTGATGACAGGCTTCATCTCGCCATTGCGCTTCTCCATATTCATCAGCATGGTGATAGGCACGCCGATAGGTTGCCACATCGAAGCTGGTTCGCTGAGGTTCTTCACAGCAGCCATATAACCAGTCTTGCCGTTAGCAATCAGGATGGCAGCGGTGTAACCGAGCGAGTAGGTGTAGTCGGCGTCGAAGTTGGAAGGGATGGCGCAGCGACCTTCGTAGCCGAAGAAGTGAGGAATGGCGGCAAATTTCCCTTTGTAGACACCCTCGGCTTTGAGCTGTGCCAAGCGTTTGGCCACCATCTCAATGAGCAGTTTCTCGGTCTCGATGAGCGACACCTGGATGTTGCCGTGAGGATCGCGCTCGCGAGTCAGCTGACTTGCGATGCCGATAGGGAGACTGCGGAAGGTGACGAGGTCCTCCTCGTCGAGCGAGCCTTTGATATATTCGCGTTGCTCGTCGGCAGTAGGGAGTGCCGCAAACTCTTCGTTGTTGGCCAAGAGGTTGTTGAGCGACTGAATCAAGCGGCTGAAGACAGGGATGAACTCAATCAGACCCTCGGGAATCAGCACCGTGCCGTAGTTTTTGTCGATGTTGGCGCGGTCGATGATGATGCGTGCGATATCGTCGACGATGTCTGCCAACGTCATGTTCTTGGCAGCCACCTCCTCGGAGATAATCGTGATATTAGGTTGACTCATCAGGGCGCACTCGAGGGTGATGTGTGAGGCGGAGCGACCCATGAGTCGGATGAAGTGCCAGTATTTCTTGGATGAGGCGGCATCGCGTTGGATGTTGCCAATCAGTTCGGAATAGACCTTGCAGGCGGTGTCGAAGCCGAAAGAGGTCTCGATGACGCCATTCTTGAGGTCGCCGTCGATAGTCTTCGGACAACCGATGACCTGGATGCCCGTAATCTTCTGCTTGAAATACTCGGCGAGCATACAGGCGTTGGTGTTGGAGTCGTCGCCGCCAACGATGACGATGGCTTTGAGGTTGAGTTGTTTGCAAATCTCAAGACAGCGTTTGAACTGATCCTCGGTCTCGAGTTTAGTGCGGTCGGAACCAATCATGTCGAAGCCGCCTGTGTTGCGGTAGGAATCGACAATCTCTTTCGTCAACTCGGTGTATTTGTGGGCGAGGAAACCGCCCGGACCGCCGATGAAACCATAGAGCTTGTTGGCTGGGTTGATGCGTTTGAGTCCGTCAAAGAGTCCGGAGATAACGTTATGACCGCCTGGTGCTTGACCGCCTGAGAGGATGACGCCGACAGCTATTTGAGGAAATTCCTGGGATTTTCCTGAAGTGAAGTGAACTAATGGTTGGCCATAGGTGTAGGGAAAGCGTGCCTCAATTTCCTCTTGGTCGGCAACGGCTTCGGTGCTGTCGCCCTCCATCAGTTCAATGTCGGTCTGGAATGCCACCGGCATCTTAGGCATGTACCATGCGCGGGCTATTTGTAGTGGACTATGTTTCATTGTTTGAATGGGTTGTTATTCGCAGTCGGAGTTAGGGTTGAATCCCTCTGGGATGTCAAAGGTCTCCTCTTGGGTGTATCCGAGTTTTTTGTTGGCGTAGATTTTCTGCATGTAGAGGCCCCAGATAGGCAATGCCATGCTTGCACCCTGACCTTCAGCCATGTTGGTGAAGTGGATGTCGCGGTCTTCAAAGCCTACCCAGACGCCTGTCACGAGGCGTGGCACGTAGCCGATGAACCAACCGTCTGAGTTGTCGTTGGTGGTTCCGGTCTTGCCGCAGGCTGGAGCTGTGATATTGTAGCGTGAACGGATGCGGTAGCCTGTGCCGCCGTCGACAACGGCGCGCATCATGGTAATCATCTTGTAGGAAGTCTTCTCGTCGATGACCTCGGTGGTGCGGGCGGAGAACTCCTCGATGACGGTGCCGTGGCTATCTTCGATGCGTGTAACGAAGATTGGTGAGCGGCGTACGCCTTTGTTTGGGAAGGTGGTGTAGGCGCTGACCATCTCGCCAACGGTCACTTCGCAAGGACCAAGACAGAGTGAGACGGTTGGGTCGATGCGACCCTCGATGCCGAAGGAACGCATGAGGTTGACGAGTTGCTCTGGGGTGAACAGACTCATCAGGTAGGCGCTGATATTGTTGTTGGAGGTCTGCAGACCGCGTTGCAGCGTGATGACCTCGCCGGTGCCAGCGTTGCCACGTGGGGTGAACGGACGGCCGAGGGCGTCGTAGAGGGTGATTTTCTGGTCAACGACTCTGCTGCTAGGGCAGTAGCCTTCGTTCATGGCCAGGGTGTAGAGGTATGGCTTCACGGTTGAACCTACCTGACGACGACCTGTGGTTGCCATGTCGTATTGGAAGTAGGAGAAGTCGGGACCGCCGACGTAGGCCTTCACGTGACCGGTGACTGGGTCCATCGACATCACGCCGGTGCGGGCGAAGTGCTTGAGGTAGCGGATGGAGTCCATAGGGGTCATGATGGTGTCGATGTCGCCGTGATAGGAGAAGATGGTCATCTCGGTTGGGGTGTTGAAGGCTGTCTCTATCTCCTTGCGACTCTTACCTGCCTTTTTCATCATGCGATAGCGGTCGGTATTCTTCATGGCGCGCTCCATGATGGAGTTGATGCGCTCGTCGTCCACGCTTTTGCTGAATGGTGCTTTAGGGTTGCCTTTTTTGTCTCTGAAGAAGTTGGCTTGCAACTCGGTGAGATGTTGTCTTACAGCCTCTTCGGCAGCCACCTGCATGTCGTAGTTGATGGTGGTGTAGATGCGCAGTCCGTCGTAGTAGAGGTTGTAGGATGAGCCGTCTTTCTTTTTGTGTTTCTCCAAGAAGCCGTAGAGTGGGTCGTTGTTCCAGGCGATGGAATCGAGGTAGTATTGTCCGCGCTCGGTGAGTTGCCAGCTGGCGTAGTCGCTTCTCTTTGGTTTCTTGGCTTGGAGGTAGCGACGGAGGTATTCGCGGAAGTAAGGGGCTATGCCGTCTTTGTGGTCTACGCGGTGGAAGTCAAGCACGACGTCGAGTTTTTGCAGTGAGTCGCGTTCGGCTTTGGTGATGTGGTCGTTCTTATACATTTGGTCGAGCACCACGTTGCGGCGGTTTCTCGCTCTCTCGCGTGTTGACTCTTTCTTGCTTGCTGGGTTGTAGAGTGATGGGTTTTTGCACATGCCGACGAGCATGGCGGCTTCTTCAACCTTCAGTTCGTTAGGCTCTTTGCCGAAGTAGACCTTGGAGGCGGTCTTGATGCCTACGGCGTTGTTGATGAAGTCGAATTTGTTGAGGTACATGGTGAGGATTTCCTCTTTGGTGTAGAGTCGTTCCAGTTGTACGGCGATGACCCATTCCACGGGTTTCTGGATGGCACGTTGGAGGGTGTTTCTCGCTGGGGTGGAGTAGTGTTGCTTGGCCAACTGTTGGGTCAGCGTGCTGCCGCCGCCTCGTTTGCCGAGGAAGAGGAAGGCGCGGAGGGTTGACTTGCCGTCGATGCCGCAGTGTTTGTAGAAGCGTTCGTCTTCGGTGGACACGAGGGCGTTGATGACGTTGGGCGAGATTTCGTTGTAGGTGCAGTTCACGCGATTCTCTGTGGCAACGAAAAACGTGCCGAGCAGTTTGCCGTCGCTGGAGAAAATCTGTGTTGCCATATCGTTCTTTGGGTTTTCAAGTTCTTGCAGCGAGGGGACGTAGCCTATCCATCCCTTGGTGATTGCAAAGAAAATTGCGCTGACGCTGAAGATGCCCAGGGCGATGAGTCCCCACAAGGCGGTCAGGAAGAGCGTCTTTTTGCTGCGTGTGTTACCTTTTTTTGCCATATAGAAGTCTATGAATTATCTTGTTAGATGTTTTTGTGGACTCTCGTTTTTGTCGTAGAGTCTTCTTTACCTTTTAAGGTGCAAATATAGTTATTTATTCCTTATTTTGCTTCTTTTTTGGCATAAAAAAAGACCGCGCTTTGTTGGCGCAGTCTTTTTTATTCTTGTCTTTCTGACTTACTCAGAGAGGCAGCGTTCGTGTTGGCTAACGGTTTAGTGTTTAGCTTGTTTTACGATAGCTTTGAATGCCTCTGGGTTGTTCATAGCGAGGTCAGCGAGAACTTTGCGGTTCATCTCGATGCCAGCTTTGTGGAGAGCACCCATCAATTGTGAGTAAGACATACCTTCCAATCTTGCGGCAGCGTTGATGCGTTGGATCCACAAAGCGCGGAAGTTACGTTTTTTGTTGCGACGGTCACGGAAAGCGTAGGTAAGACCTTTCTCCCATGTGTTTTTCGCAACGGTCCACACGTTACGACGTGAGCCGAAGTAACCGCGGGTAAGTTTCAGAATTCTTTTACGTTTAGCTCTTGAAGCTACGTGATTGACTGATCTTGGCATAGTGTTTCTTTTTTTGAATGTCAGCGTTCCTTATTTCAGGACTCTTAGATAGTGCTGAGCGTTCGGTTAATAAATTTGTTTTGTTGTTTAGCGCATACCCAAGAGGGCTTTAACGTTGTTGGTGTCAACACCACTAACCAAACCAGCGTGGGTGAGGTTACGTTTTTGTTTCAAAGTCTTCTTTGTCAAGATGTGGCTCTTGAAAGCATGTTTGCGCTTGATTTTACCAGAACCGGTAAGGGCGAACCTTTTTTTAGCACCGGAGTTAGTTTTTGTTTTTGCTTTTGCCATTACTTTAAGTTTTTATGTAATCCTTAATTCTTGTTCGATTTGGGCGATATCATAATCATCATGCGTTTTCCCTCGAGTTTTGGCAGGGAATCAACGCGTCCCAGCTCTTCGAGGTCGTTGGCAAAGCGGAGGAGCAGAACCTCGCCTTGCTCTTTGAACATGATTGAGCGGCCGCGGAAGAATACGGAAGCCTTCACTTTGTTGCCTGTCTTGAGGAACTCTTCGGCGTGACGGAGTTTGAAGTTGTAGTCGTGTTCGTCGGTTTGTGGTCCGAAACGAATCTCTTTGATGACTACTTTCACCGATTTGGCCTTCATTTCCTTTTCGTGTTTTTTCTGCTGATAAAGGAATTTCTGGTAGTCGATGATTTTGCAGACTGGTGGGTTGGCGCTGGCTGAAATTTCAACCAAGTCGAGTCCTAACTCTTCTGCCAATTCCATTGCACGAGCGAATGTGTAGACTCCTGGGTGCTCAATGTTGTCGCCTACGAGTCTGACTTCTTGCACGTTGCGGATTTCTCCGTTGATACGGTGCTTGTCCTCGTTTTTCTTTGCTGGTACTGCGGGCTTTGCTATGGCTTTGTCCTCCCTAAAAAATGTTTGTGATTCTAATATCTTTATTTTTTGTTCTCGAAATGAGAGCGCAAAGGTACGAAGTTTTCGTTAATTGCAACTCTTCTTACGGGATTTTTTTTACTATAAGGTTTTTTCTTCCTTTTTTCGCCTTATTTTACGAGTTTGTTGGTGGCGGTGTCGGGGAAGATGACGCTGGGCTTGAAGGTCTTGGCTTCTTCGTAGTCCATCCAGGTGTAGGCCATGATGATGACTACGTCGCCAACGGATACTTTGTGGGCTGCTGCGCCGTTGAGGCATATCACGCCGGAGTCTTTTGGTCCGGGGATGACGTAGGTCTCAAAGCGTTCGCCGTTGTTGTTGTTCACGATCTGTACGCGCTCGTTGGGCAGTATGTTGGCTGCTTCCATGAGTGTTTCGTGGCTGGGGATGCTGCCGATGTAGTTGAGGTTGGCCTCGGTGACCGACGCTCTGTGAATCTTTGATTTGAGTACGTTGATATACATCTATATAATGTATGTTGTGGCTACGTGTTATTTGTAGCGGATGTTGTCGATGAGTCTTACTTTGCCGCAGAAGACGGTGATGCAGCCTACGATGTAGTCGGCTTGAATCCAGTTGTCGAGTTCGCGGAGTGTCTTGCCGTCAACGATGGAGAAGTATTCGGTTTTGAGTCCTTTCTTGGCGTCGATGGCGTCGACAACGGCTTTCTGGAGTTCTTCGAGCGAGGTTTGTGATACAAACTGTACGCTCTCGGCGAGCACGGCGTGGATGTGTGCGGCTGTCTTGCGTTCTTCGTCGCTGAGGAGTGCGTTGCGGCTGCTGAGTGCCAGGCCGCTGTCTTCGCGAACGATTGGGCATCCGACGATTTCGATTTCGAAGCCCATCACTTCTACCATGCGGCGGATGATGGCGAGCTGTTGGAAGTCTTTTTCGCCGAAGTAGGCGCGTGTTGGGCGAACGAGGGTGAAGAGTTTGCTTACGACTTGCACTACGCCGTTGAAGTGGCCTGGGCGGTGTTTGCCTTCCATCACTTGGTCGAGTCCGCCGAAGTCGAATTCAAACACTTGGTTGCGTTCTTCTTCGGTGTACATCTCTTCTGGTGTTGGGGCGAAGAGGATGGCGCAGCCTACTGATTCCAGTTTCTTGGCGTCGGCTTCTACGTCGCGTGGATATACTTCGAGGTCGTGCTTGTCGTTGAATTGTGTTGGGTTGACGAAAACGCTCACAATGCATACGTCGTTTTCTGAAACACAGCGTTTCACAAGTTGGAGGTGTCCGTTGTGGAGAGCGCCCATGGTTGGCACGAAGCCAATCACTTTCTTGCTCTCTACCAATGTGTTGATGCGCTCAGTGAGTGCTGCTTTTGATGTGATTATTTCCATTGAAATATCGTTGTTTTTCGCGTCGCAAAAGTAGTATAAAATTTTATACGATGTTGAGATTTCTTAAAAAATGTCTGTTTTGTTTCGCGATACTATATATTATATACTATAACTGATTAGCGCAGTGTGGCTCCGAGTTTGTCGGCAAATGTCTTGGTGAGCTTTTGCATTACGGCTTCGATGACGTTGTCGCTGAGTGTTTTTTCGAAGTCTTGGAGGATGAAGCTTACGGCATACGATTTTTTGCCGGCAGGGAGGTTTTTGCCTTCGTAGACGTCGAAGAGGTTGACGCTCTTGAGGAGTTTGCGTTCGGTGTTGTAGGCCAGTGCTTCGATTTCGCCGAAGGTGGTCTCTTTGTCGATGAGGAGTGCGAGGTCGCGTTTCACCTCAGGGAATTTGCAGAGTTCCTGATAGAGGATTTCGTGTTTGCTGCCGATGGTGATGGCTGGTTCCCAGAGGATGTCGGCGTAGTAGACTGGCATGTCGATGTCGAACATCTTGCGCACTTTCTTTGAGAGGATGCCGAGGGTGGCAATCACTTTCTTGTTGACGGTGAGTGTGATGGCGTCGCTGAAGAGGTCGTTGTTGCCGGCGTCGCTCACTTTGCAGTCGGCAGGGTTGATGCCGATGGTGGTGAGCACGTTGTCCACGTGGGCACGGAGCTCGTAGAAGGTGGTGGCTGTCTCAGGGAGTGCCCAGCTTTGGGCGTGCGATTGTCCGCAGAGCCAGAGGCTGAGGTGGTATTCCTCGCGGTAGGCTTTCAGTGGGTTCTCGCCTTGATATTGTGTGTTGAAGTGTGAGCAGTTGCCAAACTCATAGAACTTCAGGTTGGTGTTCTGACGGTTGATGTTGTATGCCAAGCTTTCGAGGCCGCCGTAGAGGAGGGTTTGGCGCATGACGCCGAGGTCGTTGCTCAGGGCGTTCATCACCTTGACGCTCTGTTCGAGTGGGAAGGTGGCGTTGTTCTCGTAGTATGAGATTTTGGTGAGCGAGTTGTTGAGAATCTCGTTGAAGCCGCAGGCGGTCAGTTGGTTGGATACTTTGTTTTGGAGTTTTGTGGTGTCAGGGTTTTTGGTGTAGCTGATGTTTGACTTCAGCGAGTCGCTGATTTCCACGTTGTTGAAACCGTAGATACGGAGCACGTCTTCTACGACGTCGGCTTCGCGTTGAACGTCGACGCGGTAGGCTGGAACGGTGAGCACGAAGTCGTCGCCCTCTTCCTTGACGATTTCTATCTCCAGGGCTTTGAGGATTTCCTTCACCTCGTCTTTTGGGATCTCTTTACCGATGAGTGCGATGGCGCGGCGGTAGTTGAATGGGACGGTGAAGTTGTTGATTGGGGTTGGGTAGATGTCGACGATGTCGCTTGCTATTTCGCCGCCGGCGAGTTCTTTCATCAGCATGGCTGTGTATTTCAGCACATAGATGTTGTTGTGTGGGTCGATGCCGCGTTCGAAGCGGAAGCTTGCGTCGGTGTTCAGGCCGTGACGGCGTGCTGTTTTGCGAACGCTGACTGGGTTGAAGTAGGCGCTTTCGATGAACACGTTGGTGGTGGTGTCGGAGATGCCTGAGTCTTGTCCGCCGAATACGCCGGCGATGCACATTGGTTCCTCTTCGTTGCAGATCATGAGGTCTTGGTCGGAGAGTTTGCGCTCTACGCCGTCGAGGGTGACGAACTTGGTGTCTTGTGCCACGTTCTTCACTACTACGTGGTTGCCTTTGATTTTGTCGGCGTCAAAGGCGTGGAGTGGCTGACCGAAGGTGTGGAGGATATAGTTGGTGATGTCGACGATGTTGTTGATTGGTCGCACGCCGATGGCGTTGAGGCAGTCTTGCATCCATTGTGGTGATGGTGCGATTTTCACACCTTTGACGCTGATGCCGCTGTAGCGTGGGCAGGCGGTTTCGTTCTCAACGGTCACGCGGATTGGGAGTGCGTTGCTGTCGGTTTTGAAGTTGTCGACGCTTGGACGGTTGAGTGAGCATGGCTCGTGATGTGCCTGGAAGTAGGCGGCGAGGTCGCGTGCCACGCCGTAGTGTGAGATGGCGTCGGCGCGGTTTGGTGTGATGTCGACTTCGATGACGGTGTCGCTTTCAACGTGGAAGTAGTCTTTGGCTTCCATGCCTACTGGGGTGTCTTCTGGGAGCACCATGATGCCGTCGTGGCTGGTGCCTACGCCTATTTCGTCTTCGGCGCATATCATGCCGTAGGATTCTACGCCGCGGAGTTTTGATTTTTTGATGGTGAAGCTTTCGTCGCCGCTGTAGAGTACGGTGCCGATGGTGGCAACGATGACTTTCTGTCCGGCAGCCACGTTTTTGGCGCCGCAGACGATTTGGAGCGGTTCGCCGGTGCCAACGTCCACTTTGGTGACGTGGAGGTGGTCGGAGTTTTCGTGTGCTTCGCAGCTCAGCACGTGACCCACCACGAGTCCTTTCAGTCCGCCTTTGATGGTCTCTTGTTCTTCCACGGTGCCTACTTCGAGGCCGATGGAGGTGAGGATCTTGGCGATTTCGTCAGCGGTGGCGTTGGTGGTCAGGAATTGTCTGAGCCATTTATATGATATGTTCATTGTTGTATCTTGTTTTAGTCGTTAATTCTGTTGTGTGTTGTGTTTGTCAAGCTGTTTTAGAAAGTGTTGCCGTCCACTTCGGTGTCTTCGTCTTCGCGGATGAAGGCGATGGCGTCGTCGATGGCGAACATAAACTTCTCAAAATCTTCCTTGTAGAGGAAAATCTTGTGTTTTTCGTAGGTAGCCTCCTGGTCGGGATTGTTGCCTCCGATGCGTTTGCTTTCTGTGATTACGATGTAGCTTTCGCCACCTTTGGTGCGTTTCACGTCCACGAAATAGGTACGTTTGCCAGCTTTCACCGCTTTGGAGAACACTGGAATACCTCTGTTTTCGTTGTCGAATTCGTGTTGTGCCATTGTTGTAAGTGCTTGATTGATAGTAGTAAAATTCCTCCTTATTGTTGCTGTGCACACACTTGGGCATAATAAGGAAAAAATCGCCACAAAGTTAGACTTTTTCTTTGGTATCTGGGGTGTTAGAGTGCGATTTTTTCACGTCTTTGTTCTGGGGGTGTTTTTGCGGTTTTTGCAGGGGGTGCGAAAAGATGCTTTTCGGAGGTTTTGCGTTGGGAATTTTTGTGGGGAAAATGTGGTTGCGAAACGGCGGTTGGCGATTTTCTTGCAGCAATTTTGGTCTGCGGAATGGTTTTCTGGAATTTTATTGTGGAAATGTGGTCTGCGAAATGGTTTTGAAGATTTTTCCCTTGAAAATCGTTGTGGAGAAACGGCGTCGGTTATTCTTGAGACGGAAATGATTTTTTCTGTCAGCGTTTACGGAATTTTGCGCCAAGAAATGGTATTAGATATATGGAAGGACGATTTTCCGTAATCAAATCGGGCACCTCCGTTTCAAAGAAGTGCCCGATGTAAGATTATCTGTTCAGCCGAGGAGACTATCTGATTTCTCCTTTGCCTTGAACCACGTCGTAGGTGTAGCCGTTGTGGAAGTTGTAGCCGTCGGCGCCAATGCGGTTGAGGTCGAGTCGTGCCCAGTCGTAGTTTTTGAGGTCGACGTGGACATACGATTCGCGCGGTCCGTCTTCAGTGCCGTTTTTGTCCGATTTCCAATAGTAGCTGTCGACCACGACGGAGACGATGTTCGTGTTGCGTGGAACGGAGAACATGTAGTATTCGTAGCCGTTGATCAACTTGGTCTCTACCTGATCGTTGAAGATGTTCACCTCCTTTTCGGTGGCGTAGTAGGATTGCTGACATCTCACTTCGCGGAGAACGAAATAGTAGTTGTCGCCCACGTCGTCCGTCCTTACAGGTTTCTCGATATAGAGATTCATGAAGTTGGGTGCGTTGTCGTCGCAACCGCTGAAAAGGGCTACGAGCATCAATACGCACACTAAAGCGAGTCTTTTCATGTTAATTTTGTGTTATTGAATGGGTCCGCTGCCTTGAACGGCACGATACATGATGCCGTTGTGGTCGTTGCCTTCGGTGTCGAGGCGTGCCCAGTCGTTGGCTCGCAGATTTACGCTGACACGTTCGTTTGAAAAGTGGTCGCCGTAATAGGCTGCGGTACCGTAGTAGTCGTAGTGTGCTTCAATATAGATGTCCAGTTCCTTGCGAGGGGCACGGAACATATAATAATCGTAGTTGCCGATTCTCGTGATGCCGAGGCATTTATTCCATACGTTCTTGCCGTAGCCAGCGCTCTCTCCTGGAGGGAGGAACATCACGGTGTAGATGTCGTAAACATCAATTCCATCTGACTGTGGTACCTCAATGAAGAGGTTTGCGCCTTGAGGGTCGTTGCCTCCGCCACAGTTGGAAAAAAGTCCAACCATCAATACGCAAACGAATGCTAATGCAAGTTTTTTCATAATGATATGAGGATGAAAAGATTATTTTTGTCCGTCAGGGTAGAGGTAAGGGATGTTGTAGCCCTTCTTCTCTTTAACGGTGAAGGTGAATGTGTCAACGTTGAAGAGATACTGGAAAGAGAATTCGATGCCTAACACCGTGTAAAGGCGTGCTGCTGGAAGAGCACCGCCTGCTACTGTGGTAAGTTGGCTGCAGTTCATTTTGAATACAGTGTTGCCAGTAGCAATTTCTCGTACAATCATGCTGCCAGAGAAGATGACATTACCTTTGCCCATTGCTAGTGGTACGAGGGCTTTGGCAACGGCGCTGCCTGTATCAATAGTATCAATCTCAAGAGTGAGTTCGTATTTTGCCTCATTGCGGTTGAGGGTCATGCGGGTAGGGTATTTTGCCTTGCTTGCAAACTTGTCGTAGTTCTTGGCGTACATATTGATGAAGTTAGGAAGCACTTGGTCGTGAGTAGCGTTGCCTTCTTCGAAGATGCCGTGACCTTTGATAGTATCAAGAGTTACACCGTCGTGGCCATACTCCACCTCAACGGCATGACTGTAGTCGAGATTGAAATAAACCAAAGCGTCTTCCAAAACAAATTGAGCGTTACCATACAGGAGTTTTGGAGCGTTTCTGTTAGCTGCGCTGAGCGACATTGTGGCTAAAAAAGCCAAAACCAATGCAGAAAGAAGTCTTTTCTTCATAGCAATTCTTTTTTTGAGGGTTAGTTGTTGTTGAGAATTTTAATGTGGCAAAGGTACGAATATTCTTTTAAACTTGTATGCAAAGATTAACAAATCTATAGACTGACCACCAAAAAAAACATCAGAATCCACTGTTTTTGCGCCCAAAAAACGAAAGTGATTTTTTAGTGAATTGAAACCGTCGAAAATAACTGAAATACGAATAAAATTATGTACCTTTGCGGTCAGAAAATGTAGTAACAATGATTACAAGAGCTCTCTCACGTGCTAAAACCCTTCAAGTGCTGTATGCCAACATCAACTGTGGCAACTTCTCCATTACCAAAATGGAGCGCGACTTGACCGATAGTTTGAATAAAACTTACGAACTATATCATTACCTCCTCCTGTTCCCAGTAGAATTTTCCGGCTATGTAGCGCGCCGTCTCGAAGAGGCACGCACTATGAAACTCATGCCTACGGAGGAAGACCTCAACCCGAACCTTCGTTTTGCTCAAAACAAAGTTGCCACCCTTCTGGGCGACAACGAGCAGCTCATCAACTTCATAAGCGAACGCGGCCTCACCTGGCACGACGCTCCTGAACTGTTTGCCAAGGTCTACAAAAGCCTCTGCGAACAGCCATTCTATCAGGAATATATGGCTGCCGACGACAACTCGTTCAGCAGCGACGTCGACCTCTGGCGCAAAATCTTCAAACAGGTGCTCCAATCCAACGAACTCTTCCGCGAGACCGCCGAAGAACTGAGCGCCTACCTCTGCGACGACCTCGACGTGGTACTCAGCTTCGTCGACCGCACACTCCGCTCGCTCAAAGCCTCCGACACGGCACAACGCGAACTCCTGCCGCTCTTCACCGACGAAGACGACAAAATCTTCCCGCACAAACTCCTCCAACTCACCGTGACGCAGTACGAGGCAAGCTGTGCCGAACTCAACGGCTATGTGGAGAACTGGGACGTCACCCGTCTCGCCTTCATGGACACCATCATCATCGCCATGGCCATGGCCGAGCTCTCCGACTTCCCTTCCATCCCTGTCAACGTGACCCTCAACGAATACATCGAGCTGGCTAAGTCCTACAGCACCAACAAAAGCGGCAATTTCGTCAACGGCGTGCTCGACAAAATCGTTATCAACCGTCGCAACAGCGGCAAACTCGTCAAAGTAGGCGAGAAACCTGCCAACCCATTCAAATAGAAACAAATAAAACGTAAAACAATAATTCACTATGATCAATAATATCCTTTTGCAAGCAGCAGCTGGTCAACAAGGCGGCTGGCAGGGTATCCTCATGATTGCCCTCATCTTCGTCGTATTCTACTTCTTCATGATTCGTCCACAAGCCAAACGTCAGAAAGAGATTCAAAAATTCCAGAACTCTTTGGAGAAAGGCGCCAAGGTAGTGACCCAAGGCGGTGTCTACGGCAAAGTCAAAGATGTGAAAGACAACATCATCGTCTTGGAAATTGCCAAAGACGTATGCATCGAAGTCAACAAAGGCATGGTGTTCTCAGCAGAAGAACCTGCTGCTCAGACCGAGAAAAAGAACTAATCTCTAATCAATCATAACACCCCAAAGCGGGGATTCTGTGGTCAGGACTCAACCCTCAACACAATGAACAACGCTTGGAAATTTTTGATTAACGCCTTTAAAAAGGTTGTCGGCAGGCTCTTCACCAGAACCACGGCAACCTTTTTGCTCTTCTTGGTGCTCGCCTTCGCCCTTTGGCTGCTCCAGAAGGAGAGCTCGGGCGAGTTTACTGTAGGCATCCCAGTGGCCTACGTCAACAAACCGGGCGACATCCGCATCGAGACCGACCTCCCGCAGTCGGTCAGCGTCTCCCTCAAAGTAGAGCAGGGCAATGCCCTCAGCCTCTTCCGCCGACGCTCTCACGACACCATCTTCGTCGACCTCGCCAACTACCACTTCAACAACAGTGGCGTGCTGAAATATCCTGCCGACTCGCTTCTTGCCGCCGCCAGCGAACTCTATCCTGGCTTCTCGGTGCAGCGCTGCGTGCCGGCGGTCATCGACATGCGCTACAGTCGCCTCCGTCAGAAGACCCTCAAGGTCATCTTCTCCGACACCGACAGCATCCAGCTCTCGCCATCGTGCATCCTCGTTGGACCAATCACCGTTGAGCCATCCGAAATCACCGTCTACGGCAGCTATGTCGACACGCTCAACGTCGTCCGCTTGAAACACCTGAAAAACAAAGTCTACGACGTTGCCGTCACCGAAGTCGTCCCGATTGCCAACCGCGTCAAGGGACTGACCTACTCCGACACCGTTGTCCGCGTTCATATCCCTGTTCAACGTGCCATCGAACG
>CALEJM010000009.1 GCA_937898265.1 uncultured Porphyromonadaceae bacterium | reverse complement strand
TGTTCACCGGCTTCTGTCACGTTGTTTTCCTCATTGAACTGGCGGAGTAGATCCTCAAAGAGGGTTCCCATGGTATGGTTGTCGAGTCCGGGGAGTCGCTCCGTGCCATCGTCCGTCAGCACAGGCTTGACGGAGAGGTTGATATTGTCGTCGGTAAATTTCTCCAGGAGAGAACCTAAGCGGTTGGTCTCGGTGAGGTTGTCGACCTGCTGACGGAGTTTGAACTTATCGATGATATCTTGAACATCTTGTGAGAAACCATTGAAATACTCTATGACATTCATCTTCAGACGCTGTGGGTCAATCTCGTTCTTCAACGTCTTCATCGTAAAGGCGGAGGTGTTGTAGAACGGATAGCCCGTCACCTGAGTGAGGAAAGGGGTATAGTCCACAAGATTATGGCTGTCGCAGAATGCTTTCTTCTCGAGAACAGCCGCTTTGGTAGGCTCAAGAAGCACATCAATTCGACGCAGCACCATGAATGGGAGAATAATCTTCTTGTAATCACCCTTCTCAAAGGCATGTACCAGAACATCGTTGGCGATATTCCAAATAAAAGAGCGGAGTGTGCTGTATTGTTTTGTTTCCATAATTGTTATGCTTTATTTTTACGGCACAAATATACATATTTTCAGTGGGAACGCGAGGAAAAACCGAAAACTATTTTGGCGGTAGGGGGAACTGTCGGCTTCGATGATTTGGTGATTGGGCAATGGGACGAGGGGGGCGGAGCAAAAGGAATAGTGTCGGTGCAACAGAGATTGGTTGACGGATGCAACGATATGCTCTTTCTGCAGATTGCAGAAAGTCCGAAACTTTTTTCTCAAGGTTTCTGCAGATTGCAGAAAACGCAAAACTTTTTTCCCGAAGTTTCTGCAGATTGCAGAAAACGCAAAACTTTTTTCCCGAGATTTCTGCAGATTGCAGAAAACACAAAACTTTTTTCCCGAGATTTCTGCAGTTTGCAGAAAACGCAAAACTTTTTTCCCAAGGTTTCTGCAGTTTGCAGAAAACACAAAACTTTTTTCCCAAGATTTCTGCAGTTTGCAGAAAACGCAAAACTTTTTTCTCAAGGTTTCTGCAGAGTGCAGAAAGTGCAAAAAGTTTGGTTTGCTGTTACAGCCAGTTTGCTGCAAGTCCAAAAGAATTAGGATTGGGCTCGCGTCAAAACGGCAACTCTATGATAGCAACGTATTGTTTATCGGGCATTTTCACCACAAAGGAATCAAGAAGCATGCCACAGCTTTGGCAGAAATGAGTTTCTTTCATTGTGATACAGATGATTTATATAATTGGTTAGGTCTGTAGATAAGTCGGGAACAAGAGTAAACACCCCTGTTCCCAACGTATGCTGATTTTAATATGTGTGCTTAGAGTGCGCTCTCTTCGCCAGCGTAGAAGCAGAAAATCTTATGGCGCAAGACAAACTCATAGAGGGCTTGAGCAGCCTCAACCTGCGCTTTCTGCAAACGGGTCTTTGCCTGTTGGAGATCGTAGGCCGAAGCTTTACCGCTGTCGTAGCGTTTCTGTGCGTAGGTATAGGCTACGGCAGAAGCTTCTTGGGTGGCACGGGCGCTCTGCAGTTTGTCGTGAGCAGCCAAGGCATTATAGTAGGCTGTCTGAATGGTCTTGAGAAGGTTCTGACGGGTGCGTTCCAACTCCAACGACTGTGAAGCGGCATTCACCTTAGCCTGACGAACGTTGTTGCGGGTGGCAAGGCGGTCGAAGACTGGGATGTTGAGCGAGATACCCACCACGGTGCTACCGTTGTTCTTCAACTGATTGCCAAATGGGGTGTTGTCGGCATCGTAGAGGTGGTAATAGCCTGTGCCATACCAAGTGTTGAAGGAGATGGTTGGATACCAGCCGGACTGAGCCACGCGGATATTGGCTTTGCTGCTCTCCATACGGTAGTTCTGGGCGGCAATCTCTGGGCGGACAGCCATAGAATGGGTGTAGGCGCTATCGGGATGCTGCATGAGCACCATCTGGTCCAACGCATCGGCATTGACATCCAACGAAGCGATATCAAAAGAGGCAACGTCTTCAATCATCAGGAGTTGCGCCAAGTCGAGCAGAGCCAACTGCTGTTGCGAGCGACTCTCAGTGAGTTGCTGACGGTCGACACTCAAGGCAGCGAGGTTGTCGTAGAGTTCCGACTCTGCCTTCTTGCCGTTCTCCACCAGTTTACGGGTGGTGGCCACCTGTTCTTCCGCCAATGCCACCTGCTCTTCGGCAATGGCTACGATGGCTTTGGCATAGAGTGCCTGAAGATAATAGGCGGTGACGTTGAGGCGGAGGTCTTCTTTCGCTTTCTCCAAATCGGCCAAGGCAGCCTGGAGGTTGAACTTATCGGCTTTCACCTGATTGGTCATGCGGAGACCGGTGAAGATAGGCAGCGATGCCGATGCACCGAAACTGGTGTTGGCTTGTGAACGGTTGACGATGATGTTGTCCAAACCGGTAGCACGACCAAACGAGAACTGCTGGTCAGCACTCAGGTTGATGGCAGGCAATGCGCCCAGTTTATCGGTGGTGAGCTGACTCTCTCGACTCTCCACCTGAAGTTGCTGTTGCTTGATGGTGAGGTTATGAGCCTCAGCATATTTCAGACATTGCTCCAAGGTCCACGCCTGAGCCTTTGCCTGCGTGCACCAAAGCGACGTCAGCAGCAGCGACAGGAGAATACATATTCTACGTATTGTGTTCATAGGACAACGAAGGTTTTACTGTTTCACACTGTTTCTAACGACGTCGTCGGCAGTCACACCACTTACGACCTCAATCCAAAGACCGTCGGAGAGACCCAAGGTAACGACTCTGCGCTCCCACTCGCCTGTGGTGCCTTTCTTCTGAACATAGACCACAGTCTCACCGTTTTCGTATTGAATGGTGCTCTCTGGCAAAGCGAGCACGTCTTGACTGCGCTCGAGGATGATGTCGGCGTTGGCACTGTAGCCAGCACGAATCAATACGGTGTCGGGCACGTGAGCAGCGGCTTTGATTTCGAACATCACGGTGCCGTTCTCCTCTTTTGCTTTTGGAGAGATATATTCCAATTCAGCAGGGAAGACGAGTCCAGGAAGGGCGCCTACCTTAAGTTCTACTGGCATGCCTTGACTCATGCGACCCACTTCTGTCTCGTCAATCTTACCCTCGAAGAGCATGTCGCCCATATCGGCCACCTTGGCAATCTCGGTGCCGTCGTTGAAGGTGTTGGCTTGGATGACAGAGTTGCCCACTTTCACTGGAACATCCAAAACGGTGCCAGTGATAGTCGATTTAATCTGTGTGTTGCTATAGGAGCCAGAACGTGAGGCAACACCCTCTTTCACAATCTGCAAGGCGTCGATGGCGTTTTGCAGCTCCTCTTTAGCGCGGAGATATTGAGTGTTGGAGGCCTCATACTCAGAGGTGGAAATCACCTTGTCGGCATAGAGCTGTTTCTGACGGTTGAACTCAGCCTCTTGCTGCTTCATCTCGATGCGAGCAAGGTTGAGGCGACTCTCAGCACTGTTGAGTTGAGCCACATCAGGCACCACTTGAACCACAGCGATGATATCGCCGGCATGAGCGCGATACAAACCACGATCACCTTTATCCTCGGACTGCTGATGCCGCTTATCGCGGATATCTCATCATCGGAGAAGGTACACTCGACCGTATTGCCCTCCTGTTTGAGGGTAGCGGTGGCGACAGTATCATCCGCCTTGAGCTCTGCCATGAGCTGCGTGGCAAGCTCCTCGCTGGGAAGCTCATACTTTGCGGAAAG
>CALEJM010000008.1 GCA_937898265.1 uncultured Porphyromonadaceae bacterium | reverse complement strand
TTTTTTAATAATTCGTTTGGTTTGAAGTTATAGAAATTTGCAAGAACAGTGCTTTTTGGGGCATTAACTTTCGTTCACATTGAAATAAATGGTTTATACAGTGAGGATTGCAGACAGAAAAACGAAAAACTGCTTATTATGTCGACAATTCAGAGGCGTTTAGACAACAACAGAAGCTTCATGAAGTTTCCGATTATTTCACCAATATCTTTCCGTATTTAACGAGACCCGACTTGGTGATTATTTGTAGGATGTAGAGTCCAGCGTTTTCTGGCATTTGAATATCACTTACGTTTTCAGTTATCTCATAACGACTGAGCAGTTTTCCGTTGGCATTATACAGGTTTATTTCCGCTGATTGTGTAGTGGTAGAAGACAGTTCGATGACGATGGTTCCACCCCTCTCTACCGGGTTAGGCGATACTACGAACTGGTGGTCTTCAACAACATCCAGATTTAAGGGAACATCCAAAATCAATGTTACGATGGAATCACAACCAAAAGCAGACTGTCCACGAGAGACATAGGTTCCGCCCGAGGTCAATGACACACCGTTCATTTCAAAAGGGAGGTCTGCTGCCGAGATTTCAATGATGATGGTGTCGTTATAAGTTGGATTCAAGGTTAACGTCAACTGTTCCACGGAGTCGCAACCATAAATAGTTGTTCCTATGATTTCATGATAAACACCTGCCTCCGACAGCTGTTGTCCAAACCACAATAGACTATCCCCTTGACACAAAGACGCAGAAGTATATATTGTGTCATTGGTCACAACCGTAAGGTTCAAAGTCACTATCGTGTCGCAGGTAAAGACAGACATTGCTTGAGCAGTATATGTGCCAGCAGTTGTCAAAGATTGTCCCCTCCACAGATAAGGCAAATCGTCTCGACAGACAACAGCAGACTCGGTTTTGGTTGAGAGTGTGTCGACTATCAATGTGAGGATTTCAATGGAATCGGCACCATATTGTGTTTTTCCCAACTTTGTTTGATAAACGCCTGCCTCTGTCAACAACCGACCATGCCAGAAGAAGGTTTCACCTTGACAGATAAAAGCAAGATTGTCGGTAGTGTCGTTTGTGGTCAAAGCAAAATAGGCCTTAAGAGCCGTATCGCTTGTTACGGAAATGGTTCGTGGGTTCTGCCTGTTGCCGTCAGTCCAATGGGAAAAGTGATATCCAGGGTTAGCCTCAGCCGAAAATGTTGCCGTCGGAGCGGCGCATGTTGGCTGAGTTGTGACAACTGCTCTACCCATGATATCGTTTTTAGTTGACGCCTCAACGGCAAAGACGAAGATGGTGTCAACAAAGTTTGAGAAATGAGGCCAGGCAGCACGATAAGATTGAAGACTGCCGCATGGAATATAGACTGGAATTGTGTCGTTTACCATCTCAAACGCCGCAACACCTAATTGTGGAGCTGTGGTTGCCAACGATGTTATGCTTGTCAGACCCGAACAATTATAGAACGCGTAGGTTCCGATTTCGGTAACAGATCTTGGTATGGTGACGCTTTGGGAATTTGAGCATGTCTCAAAAGTGCCAGATTCAATAACTGTGGTAGTGTCTGGGAAGGTAATGTTGGTTTGACCGATGCACTCCTCTGCGATGTTCAAATCCCAGTATTTTGTTGCATCAACAAGTATAAAATCAACGCCGTAATTTCTATTGATGACTGCCGTATCTACGGTGGTCACAGTCCAAGTCTTGATATGCCAGTCTCTTGCATGCGCAGCTCCAACAGCCTGAGGCAAGTTCGGCTGTTTGGAATCATAAGAAACCATGGCATACACAAAATCATCGACTTGATTTGACATATTGGTGATAGCTTCGGGCGTATACATCTGCATCGACACACACACCGGTATGTCAAACGAATTGGTATTCACGAGATATTGCAACTCGTAATATCGTGCGGTGTAGACAACAGAGCCTTGCATCTCTGTTTCATGAACCATATCATAGATGATCTTTGCCTTCGCCTGATTGATAAACGTTCTGCCCGCACAGTCCAACTCAACAATCACATTGTTTGCCTTTGCCCATGTGAGCAAGTCAAACAGAAGCAGCGAACTACTATCTGGTTCGAGATTTGAGTTGTCGTGTTTGATATAAGGCACACCATTCCTTGACACCTGAACATCACATTCAACATATCTGAATCCAGCATCGTAGGCGGCTTGAAAGGCACTCATTGAATTTTCCTTATACTCCAACAGTCCCCGGTGTGCACAGAGATTAAATCTAAATAATTCTGGGTTCAGCGTGATGCTATCTGGTTCGATAGCCATGGAATCATTGTATGCCTGGACAAGGTTCTTAGCGTTCGACTTTGTGAAACAGAGAACATCACCACCTGCTACTGTCATAGTATCCAAGGCGGAGCAATCGATAAAAGAACAAAGTTCAATATGGGCAACAGAATGGGGAACGGTCACGCTTCTTAGACCAGTGCATCCCCACAAAGCGCTTTCGCCAATGCTCGTAACAGAATTGGGAATCGTTATGTTAGTCAGACCCGCACAACCCCAGAAGGCGCCTTCACCAATGCTTGCTACAGAGTCTGGAATCGTTATGAACGACAGACCAGAGCAACCCCAGAGGGCGAAGTCGCCAATCGTTTTGATAGAATTCGGAATATTGATGCTTGTCAGGTTTATGCAGTCGTAAAAAGCTCGACTTCCAATACTTACGACAGAATAAGTATTTCCATTATACGTCACACACGAAGGAATCGTGACACTTCCACAATAATCATTGTCGCCGTAGGTCACCTCCACAGTTCCTGGACAAGAAGAAGAAGTGATGGTGTAATAGACATTATCAGAAATAAAATCGTACGCAAATACCTGTAGACAAACACATAGCACCAACAAGACACATAACAGTCTTTGAATCATTATTTGCTATATCTTTGGGACACAAAAGTACAACAAATTCCCCATTCCTACAACTCACTAATTGTCTGTCTGTGGCAACAGAATACAACAGCAGAATGGGAAAACCTCTTGAAAAGTAAAAACATCTTCATTTCCATGGATGGAAGAGGTCGTTGCAAGGACAATATCTGGATTGAACGATTTTGGATATCAATCAAGCAAGAATACATCTATCTCTTTCCGACCAACAACGTCAAAGAACTCAGAGATAGAATCGGCAAGTGGATACTGTACTACAACTATCAGCGATCTCATCAAGGACTCGAGGGAAGCATTCCCTCCAATGTCTACAGAGCGGTTGCATAAGTCATATTTTAAAGAAATTATTTGTTTAACCTGTCTAATTTCGGGGACTGGTATAGGCGAAAACACAAATAGTTTGAACTACTATTGAAACTTTATAAATAACACAATAGCCACCTTGTTCAAGATCACCTCTGGCTTGCACGATGTTTTCAAAACAAAAAGAGCAGACATACTATTGTATATCTGCTCTTTGTTGCCTTAGTAGGACTCGAACCCACACAGACGGAACCAGAATCCGGAGTGCTACCATTACACCATAAGGCAATCGGTTTTTTCGTGGTGCAAAAGTACAAACATTATTTCAATGTTGTATCATTTCTACCTATCTTTTTTCAATATTTTTTAGGGCTTCTTTGGCGAGTACGTCACGCTTGGAGAACTCACAGCCACAATAATTCTGATTATAAAACTGATAGAGTTGCAAAAGTTCGGAACGACGCTGCTGCAATCCCCCTTTACGCCAGTTCTCTCCCCAGAAGGTGAGGTCGGGGAAGTCGGCAAGGGCTCGTTGACCAGCGGCTGTGACTTGCTCAAGACTTTTCCAACGCGAGGGGGCTAACGTGGTGGCAACAACAGAATAGCCGTTTTCGCGCGCATATTCCGCACACTTTCTAAGGCGGAGATAGAAACACTGCAGACAGCGGGCACCACGCTCAGGTTCATTTTCCAGTCCCTTGACATCATCCAACCACTGTTGGTGGTTGTAGTCAGCATCAATGCACTCTACCTGCTGCAGGCGGGCATAATTCATGATTTCCTGCTTTCGGTGGAGATACTCCTCCTCTGGAAAGATGTTGGGATTATAGAAATATAAAGTAGGACGGATTCCGTTCTGTAACATACACTCCACAATAGCCAACGAACAAGGCGCACAACAAGCATGTAGCAAGATGCGTCCTTCAGCTGGTGGGGTGAGTTGAAACATAAAGCAGTATGTTATCGGGCTATCCAAGACTCAGGATTTTGAATCGTAGAGTCTTTGTAAATCATGAAATAGAGTTCTGCCTTATTACCGTTTTCTGCATCTACATAAACTTTGCCAAGACGTTGTTTTGCGGTCACTTTATCACCAATCTTTACGGTGACGGAGGTGAGGTTGGAGTAGACAGTACGGTAGTTGCCATGCTTAACAATTACAGAAGTATTGCTGCCTGCCACATGGAACACCTGGGTTACGACACCGTCGTAGACCGAGCGGGCAAAGCCTCCAGCAGGAGTCTGGATGTAGATGCCTTTGTTGTCTTGAGTCACATATTGCAGAACTGGATGAGGCTGACGACCAAAATGACCGCTGATGAAGCCTTTCTCCACTGGAAGCGGCAGACGTCCTTTATTCTTCTCGAAGCCACCAGCTACGAGTTGATCCTCCTTACTCATCGTATAGGTTGGAGTGGTTGAAGGCTTGGGTGTTGTAGGTTTCGTTGTTGTAGAGCCAGAAGTGCCAGAAGATTGAGTCTTTTGTTGCTGCTGTTGCTTCTTCTTGGCTTCTTCTGCTTTCTTGCGCTCCAACTCTTGCTGACGTTTGATTTCGGCAGCAATCTTCGCCTGAATCTGCGAGTTGAGTTGGTCAGCTTTCTTCTGCTGCGACTTCTGTTGCGATTTAAGATTAGACTCTTTCTTCTTCAGGTCGCTCAGAATCTTGTTCTTTTGCTCTTTCTGCTTTTGCATCTGACGCGATTCTCTCTCCTTATCGGCCATAATCAACGATTTGTTGTTGAGGCTTTCGGCAAGTTCCAACTCCTTCTCGTTGAGTTGGGCGGTCAGTCCTTTGATTTCCATAATCTGCTGACGACGATAGCTTGCCATCTGACGCATATAGCGGAAACGACGGACAGCTTGCGAGAAATTGTCGGCAGAGAGCACAAACATCACAGGAGAGAAATGTCGACGCATTATCTCGGAGCGACTGATGTTTTGGGCGTATTTTGCCTTCTGAATCCTCAGTCGGTCCTCCAATCCCATCTTTTCAACACGGAGCGAGTCGATGTCGCGTCCCAACGAATCAATTTCCTCCGAGAGGAAGCCAATCAACTTGTTGGTCTGCTCTATCGAGCGGTTGAGAATCGTGATTTGGTTTACCGTTCCTTTCTGAGACTTGCGGGTCTCCTCGAGCATCTTTTTCGTTGTTGCCAACTGCTCAAGCGTCTGTTTTTTCTTTTTCTCAAGTTCTTTGACAGTCTGCGCATTAAGCGGAAGAGTCACAAAGACGGCGAGTAACAAAAAGGAGAGTAAACGTTTCATTGGGATGAGGATTATGGGAGAAGTTTTGAGCAATTCTGTTTGGTATAGCGGGAGTAATCGATGACGGTAGGTTGCGACTTATCATCCACATTGACTTTCTGCATGCTGAAAGTGATGGTAGATGGTTTTACACCGTGTGCATAGGTCATCTTGATTGCATGAGGAAGTTGCACGTTGCGCACTTTAGCATAGTCGGCATAATCAACAGAGAAAACATCGGTGGTCTTGCCAGCCAATGCAGTCTTGGTGATGAAATAGTCGCTGTTCATCTCAAAGCGATGGGTATATTTGTCTACAGGATTGACGGCAACCAGGGTGAAAGTGCTATCTGTGGCGTCGGCAGTAAACGAATTTTTCATTGCCTGACCCACAACACCCTCGTCAAAGGTAAAGAGGTGTCCCAGGAACAGTGCCTCCACATCCTCGTAGGTAAATGGAAGAGCATATTCGTAGCGCAAATAATCGTAAGTATTTTCGCAATAAACTTTGTTGAACTTGTCAAAGATAGCAAACTTTTGAGGGGTGAGATGAACGCGATACATTTCAACGCCCATGATTGGACGGATGCTAATCTCTATGAGTTGGTCCTTGAAAATTTTCACACCACAGTTTAACGAAAGCTGTTTGCTGCCCATATTAACGCGGGTCTCCATTTTTGAGATATTGATTACCTTAAACGGAGTCTCGGTAGCCAGACAGCCTTTGACAATTGGTGCCACCGGAACGGTGCTGACAATCGTATCAGGTTTTGTAGGCTCTGTCGTTTTGCCGGGAGTAGTTACCGTTGTTGTCGACGTCTTGTCGTTTTTGTTTTTGCCCTTATTTTTTTGATCGCAGCTCACCATAGTGAGTGTCAAGAAGCAAAGGCAAAGGGCCATAAAGCCCACATTATTAAAATGTCTCATTATTCAATTATTATTTTCGAATCGGGGATATAAGTCTTTGTCTCTATTTTCTTTTTCAGGATTTCGGAAGGTTCTTCCGATGCTTCAAGAGCTATCTTCCACTGTGTCAAAGCTCCTTCAACATCATCGAGGTGGAAGAGGATATCGCCAAGATGCTCAGCGTACTTCAGTTTATCCTCCTTTTCTGCCATATTGATAGCGCGTTCCATGAAGAAACGGGCTGAGCGATAGTCGCCTTTTTTAAACAACACATAAGCATAGGTATCAAGGCTGTTGGCTTGCTTGTTGTCAATCTTCAGCGATTTCTCAATCATGGTCAACGCCTTATCGAGATTCGTGTCGCACAATGCCAAGAAATAGGCATAGTTGTTAAGCGTCATCGCATCGTTCGGGTTGAGTTCGATGGCCTTATCCAAAGCAGCGAAAGCGTCTTTGGTTTTCTTCTGCTCCCAAAGCACCGAAGCTGTGGTGCTGAGCATATCGGCTTTCAACTTAGTAGCATTAGGGGTAGCAGGAAGAGTTTTGACGACGTGGTCGGTCAAGGCGATGAGCGAATCGTTCATCTCGTGACGCAGATAATAAATCATCTTATAGTACTGCCACTCCTCAGAGAGCGGGAACAGCAGTTCTGCCTCTTGGGCTATTTCGTAAAGTGCGGTGTCGTTGTTTTCGGCAGCATAGATTGAGCCCAAAAACGACCACGACGCCTCGTTGTCTGGTTTGAAGTCGATTACTGTGCGAGCATAGTCAACGGCTTCAGCAATCTTCTTCTGTTCAAAACAAAGACGAGCACTGAGATTGCAGACCTCAGCCTCATCGCCAAAATTCTGACGAACAAGTTGCATGAATCTCTCAGCCTCCTCGTAATTCTTGTTTTGAACCAATCCGCTCAGATGTTGAAGCACACCATCGGAGAAAGAGGAATAAGGGATGCTCTTGTCTTGCATCGCCTTTTTCAACATCTCAATAGCTTGCACGGAATCGTTCTTCGCGTCATCGTAATAGGTATAGAGCGAGAGGTAAGGGATACCATTTTTAGGATATTTCTCAATCAGCTGGTTGTAGATGGACAATGCCTTTTTCTCGTCGCCAACAGCAAGGTAATAGTCGCCAATGAGAGTTTGAACAGCAATATCGTTATTGCTCTGTTCCAACAAATGTCTGAAGTCTACCAGACTCATCTTCTTGGCTTTATTTTGAGGAAAGTTCTCCTGATAGAATGAGATTTTGTTGTAGATCACCTCATCCAAGCCCACGATTGTCTCCCATTTTTCATAGGTCTCCAACACCTTCTTCTTATTGCCCATGTGAGCATAGAGGTCTATCAGCGGTCGATAGTTGCGGTCGTCAACGGGGAAACGACTCACGAGGTCCTCGCCTACAGCCACAGCTTTGTCGAACTGCTGCGACTTAGCATAGACGCTGAAGAGTGCCTGACCATAGCTCACGAAGTCGG
>CALEJM010000007.1 GCA_937898265.1 uncultured Porphyromonadaceae bacterium | reverse complement strand
CTGTCATCCAGCCTCTTATGAGTGGCGGCACAGCACCTTGGCTGCTTTACGGCATCGGTGCTGTCATCGCACTGGTTTTGACCTTCTGCAAAGTTCCTGCATTGCCATTTGCACTTGGTATGTTCATCCCTCTGAACCTCAACCTCCCATTGCTCATTGGTGGTGCTGTTGCTTGGTATGTCAACAGTCGTTCTAAAGACGAAGCTCTCAATGCTGCTCGCAACGAGAAAGGCACACTCATCGCTTCTGGCTTCATTGCTGGTGGTGCATTGATGGGCGTAGTCAGTGCAGCACTGAAGTTCTGCGGCGTTGACGCTTATCAAGCAGAATGGGTTCAGACCAACTACGCCCAATGGGTAGCTCTCGGCATGTATGCCCTCCTCATCTGCTACTTCATCTGGGATAGCCTCCGCGCAAAGAAAGAAGACTAATCAGTATAATGGTTCGAAAGCTACTCTGCTTTCGAACCATTTTAATAACGTTCAAACAGAACCACAAGACATGACCGATTCTATCTTCAACTACACCCGCAGAGCAACGACTCCAGTGTCCGTCTGCAACTGCACTATTGGAGGAGATAATAATATAGTATTGCAATCGATGGGCAACACCTCAACCAACGACATTGAGGCTTCTGCAGAACAAGCATTCCGCATTGCCCAAGCTGGTGGCATGCTCGTACGATTCACCACACAAGGCAACCGAGAAGCAGAAAACATGGCCAACATCAAGACCATGCTTAAAGAGCGCTTCAACTGTCAGGTTCCGCTGGTGGCCGATGTCCATTTCAATGCCAAAGTGGCAGAGACTGCAGCCACCACAGCAGATAAGGTGCGTATCAACCCAGGCAACTTTGTCACTCCGCAAGGCTCGTCGACGGCATACACTCCGGAACAAGAAACTCGTGAATTGGAAATGGTAAAAACCGCACTGCATCGTGTGGTAGAGATTTGCAAAGCCAACGACACAGCAATGCGTATTGGCGTCAACCACGGTTCCTTGTCTCCACGTATGATGTTCCGCCACGGCGACACGCCCATGGGACTGACCATGTCGTGCATTGAGTTTTTGGAACTCTGTGAGGCAGAAGATTTTCGTCGCATCGTACTCTCCATCAAAGCCTCAAACGTAGTGGTGATGGTGCAGACGGTCAGACTGTTGGTTCAGGAGATGGACAAACGAAATATGCACTACCCTCTCCATCTTGGAGTCACCGAAGCTGGAGACGGTGAAGATGGACGCGTCAAATCGGCTGTTGGCATCGGCACATTACTCTTGGAAGGTTTAGGCGACACGATCCGTGTCTCACTCAGTGAGGCACCAGAAGCCGAGATTCCAGTTGCTAAACGCATTGTGGATTACATCAAACAAGTGGAAGGTCATGCCCCAATCTTAGGAGAGCGTTATAACGGTTACGTTCCTCTGCACCATTCAAGAAGAGCAACCAAGTCCATCAATCACATAGGAGGCAGCAACGCCCCCATTGTGATAGGCTTAGACAAGCAGAACGAAGCCGACTACGCATATCAAGAGATTGCGTCACAGTTGACTCGCGTTCAGTATAGTGATTTAACAGACACCCTTCTCGCAGAACTTAAAGCGCACCCAAAGGCCCTACTGTTATACAGCAATCACCAACACCCAGTCGGTGAGATGCGTGCCGCATTCCATCGTTTGATGAAAGCGAATGTTGACGTTCCTGTTATCATCGAACGCAACTACGACCTTCCTTTAGACCAACTGCAGATTGCAGCTTCCATAGAACTTGGAGCCTTGTTGCTTGACGGTTTTGGCGATGGCATCTACTTGCACTCATCACAAACCACCGACAAAGAGAACATCTACCTCTCCTACTCTATACTCCAAGCAACTCGTGCACGCATCAGTCGCGTCGAATACATCGCATGTCCAAGTTGCGGAAGAACAATGTTTGACCTCCCAAAGACACTCCAACAGATTAAACAGGCAACCGCCCACCTCAAAGGGGTAAAGATAGGTGTCATGGGTTGTATCGTCAACGGACCGGGAGAGATGGCAGATGCTGATTATGGATACGTCGGCGCAGGACGTGGGCGAATCTCACTCTACAAAGGACAACAATGTATTGAAAAGAGTATCCCCGAAGAAAATGCCGTAGAACGCCTACTCGCACTTTTGGAGCAAGACGGACATCTCTAAACAACTAATCCAATAATCAGGCAAAAAAAGTTTTTCTTTAGCAGAAAAGTCAGTAATTCAACAACTTATCACTTAAGTAAAAAAACTTAAGAAAACATACTACTTCTTCCAAAAAGTATGCTTACATTTGCCTTGGTTTTTAGCGTGTAGTAGGATAGCCTGTAACTATCTGATTACAACGCATAAACCCTGAAATAAACAGATAAATAAATATACATATAAATAAATGCACATAAAAAAATAAAGAAACTAAGCACCCCCTCCTGCCTTTCAGGCACCCTCCCCCTTGGAGAGGGAATTTCTGTTATTACACCAAAATAT
>CALEJM010000006.1 GCA_937898265.1 uncultured Porphyromonadaceae bacterium | reverse complement strand
CGATCTCGGAAGAATCTTCATCCGATAAGACCACGTCGGCTTCACCGTCTTCGGAAACCTCGAAATATTCATCGGATGTATCTTCTGCCGCATCATCTGCTTCGGCGATATATTCATCAGCGGAAGCTTCTTCGATTGCTTCGGAGGCAATTTCATCAACGGCTTCTTCGACAAAACCGTCGGTTGTTTCTTCTGAAACCTCGGCAGCTGCATCGGCTCCCGATTCGTGATAGAGCAAGGCACAGAGTGCCAGCGTGAGTCCGAGGGTCATGCTGCCCGTGTCGCCCATGAAGATGCGATGACGGGTGGTCTTCTTATAGGTGTTGTAGAAAAAGAACGGCACGATGACACCCAGTAGGGCGAAGACAGCAAGGGCGTAGGAGTAGTCGTCGACAGCGATGAACCAATAGCCGTAGTAGATGAGCATGATGGAGGTGAGGCCTGAGGCGAGTCCATCGATACCATCGATGAGATTCATGGCCACGACAACGCCGATTACAAACAAGATGGTGAGGACGGCGTCCAGCCAAAGCGGAAGGACCTTGAGCCAAAGGAGTCCGCCTAACGTGTTGAAGCGGATTCCTGAGAGGAAGACGCAAACGCCTGCCAGGAAGAGGGTGACCAATTTGACACGATAGCTCAACCCTTTGAGGTCGTCGACCACGCCAGTGACATAGATAACGGCAGCAGCCAAGATGAGGAAGAGCCATCGAGGCCACGGGATGGGATTGAAGGTAAAGAAGTCGTTGGCTTGGGTCAGGAAATAGAATCCGACCACCAAGGAGATGGAGAAGAGTGCCTCTGGAAGGAACGAGACACCACCAAGACGCGAGGCGTAGCCTTTGTGCATCTTACGGTAGTCGGGTGTGTCAAAGCGTTTCTTGCGCATACTGCGGGAGAGGATGCGAGGAATGAGCATGCCCGACAAGGTAGCACTTGCCAGGAAAGCACACAGCAGAAAGACGATGAGCAGCAGTCTATGTTCCAACGTAAAAAGGGTTTTTCAGGCACCTCAAGATGGGGACCCGATTATAGGTTGCAAATTTCGCTATTTTTCTTGATATTCCCAAACAAAGTTGGATAAACTTCACACAATGTTTCAATATAATGTGAAACCAACGTTGCAAATAGCTGTGTGGAAACAAAAAGTGCTCCCCCTTTCGGGAGAGCACTCTATAGGTTAATCTGGTTTACAGATTATTTGCGTGTCAAAACGTTTGGCATTTGTGGGAACATCTTGTGAGCTACAGCGATTTGTTTCTCGATTTGGCTCTTAGATACTCTCATGAAGTTCATACCGTTGATTTCAACCATCTTAACTTCGTCGAATGAAGCAGAACCTTGTTTGTCGTAAACAACGTTTTGGTCATTGCCGAGAGTTACGTCGAGGTGGCAACGTGGAACTACGCTGTTCTGATCCATGCAGAATGAGCTACCCATGTTGATAACACCATAGATGTTACCGAACATGTAACCTTCAGCTTCCATTACGCACTCGGTCATGTATGAACCGTAGATTGTATCGTTGCGGATAACGCCAGCTTCGAAAGTTGAAGCCTCTGAGAGAGGAGCTTCAGCTGCGTCCCAATCGCCGAGGATATAGATGTATTGGTCGTCAGAAGCACCGAGACCCATGATCAAGAATGCTGGGCATTGGTCTGGGCCGATGAAGTCATCAGCTTCGCGGTCATAAGCCATACCGTTGGTCATGAGGAGGAAGGTGAAGTTGGTCCACTCGTAGGTGTTGCCAGAAGTTTCAGAGGTGAAAGTCTCACCAGTTTTCTCAGCTTGCATTGTCAAGAAAGACTCAACAGAAACAACGCGTGGGTCGAAATAAGAAGCAACTTCTACTTCGCAAGTAGCAGTTTTGTCACCACAAGTAGCGGTGATGGTGCAAGTACCGATACCTGCAGCAGTTACCAAACCGTTGGTAGCTACAGTAGCTACTTCAGTGTTTGATGATTTCCAAGTTACTTGTTGACCAGCTGGGTCAGTTGTAGCTGTGAGACGCTCTGAACCGAGTTCTGACATGATAATAGAA
>CALEJM010000005.1 GCA_937898265.1 uncultured Porphyromonadaceae bacterium | reverse complement strand
GTTGGGGTCGTGTGCGGGAGTTACTTTGAGGCAACCGGTACCGAACTCGATATCGACATACTCATCCTCAATCACGGGTATCTCGCGGCCCACGAGAGGCACGATCACCTTCTTGCCACGCAGGTGCTGGTTCTTGGGGTCATTGGGGTTGATGCACATCGCTGTGTCGCCCATGATGGTCTCGGGGCGTGTAGTTGCCACGATAGCATATCCGTCCTCGCCCACAATCTTGTAGCGCAGGTAGAACAGTTTGCTGTGTTCCTCCTTATATACAACCTCCTCGTCGCTGAGTGCTGTGAGAGCCTTGGGGTCCCAGTTCACCATGCGCACGCCGCGGTAGATGAGTCCTTTGTTGTAGAGGTCGCAGAATACCTTGATGACACCTTTGGAGCGTGTCTCGTCCATGGTGAAGGCGGTGCGGTCCCAGTCGCAGGAAGCGCCGAGCTTGCGCAGTTGTTTCAAGATGATGCCGCCGTGCTCTTCGGTCCATTCCCAGACGTGTTTGAGAAACTCCTCACGGGTGAGGTCGGTCTTCTTGATGCCACGTTCGGCAAGGCGGTTGACCACCTTTGCTTCGGTAGCGATGGAGGCGTGGTCGGTACCAGGCACCCAGCAGGCGTTCTTGCCTTGCATACGGGCACGACGCACGAGGATGTCTTGGATGGTGTTGTTGAGCATGTGTCCCATGTGGAGCACGCCAGTCACGTTTGGTGGTGGAATAACCACAGTATAAGGCTCTCTGCCGTCAGGTTCTGAGTGGAAGAGTTTATTGTCTAACCAGTACTGATACCATTTTCCTTCGACATCAGCGGGGTTGTATTTGTTTGCTAATTCCATAGATTTGAGCGTTTATTTTTACAATGCAAAGGTACTATTTTTTCAACGACCACGACCACGCCGACGGTAACTTTTTCTTTGCTCCGTCGTCTCGTCGCCTTGTCGCCTAAAAATCTTGATTCTTATGCTTTGTCTTGCGTGTGTATTTCTTGCGGTTGCGTTCCACGGTGGCGTGGTTCACGGTGTGACCGAATTGGGCGATTTCCTCGTCGCGTCGCTGTTTTTTGAACAGTTTCAACGCGAGCAGTGTCTCCTTTTCGGCGGTGTTCTTTGATGGTTTTCTTTTTTTCATTGTTGTGAGTTTTATGTTGTCCTATTTTCTGATGGCTCTGACGGGCACGCCGTTGCTACGGGGCAGCTGGAGCAGACTCTGAGCATCTTGTGAGATATAGATGGCCCATGCTTGTGCTGTGGCGTCTTCGAAGGTGTAGCTGCCGGTGCCGCCTGCCACGCCTACTTCTGCCGACCAGTAGAAACCTGAGGAGGTCTGGAACGATACGGTGTTGTTGGTGTAGGAACCGGTGGCAGGGAGGAAGATGGTGTTGCCTGCGGTGTTGCCTTTGAGCGATGTTACCTCTACGCCAGGGGTGCCGTCTTTGTTGGTCCATTTCCAGGCGTAGTTCTCTTTGTTCATCAGTGCTTCCCAGTCTTTGCGTGTTGGGGTGCGCCATTTCTTGCCCCAGAGTTGGGTGGCTGCGTCGTCGCCCGACTCAAGTATGGTCTTGCCGTCGCCCTTGAAGGTGGTGCCGTCGTACCACGAGGCGCCAGTGGAGTGGTCGTTGATCACGTATTTTGTCATCTTCAGCCAGTCGTCGCCGTCGCAGTGGGTGTAGGTTGCCCAGTCGTACTGACTTTTGCTTTCCACCTCGCCCCAAGCGAAGTATTTGCCGGGATCGCTTGCCTTGTTGGCACCCACATTCATGGCAGCCCATTGGCCGGCAGCGCCCATGTCGATGTATTCGTAGGTGTTGGTGGGGTCGTTGCCACAGGCGGCAAGGCATACTGCTATCACTGCAGCAGCGAGGATGATGATGTGTCTCTTCATAGTTGTAGAATGTGTTTTGTTTTAAAGGTGCAAATTTACTCTTTTTCTTTCAACTACACCCCCACTGAGGTGAAAAAGTTGCATGTTTGAGTTAATGCTAATAAACAGCCCCGCTGTGTGAGAGCGGGGCTGAGGGTATGAAGTATGTTTTTTGGTTGATATTATCCGATGATTTCAAGCAGATGCTTTGCTTGCGCTTTGTTGTAGTACTGAGGATTGAGCACCGTCTTCCTCATTTCGATGTCGGCCTCGGTGAAATCTTCCTTCAGCAGCTCCTGACACTCGCGGATTTGCTCTTCGGCGTTGTTGGCAATGTTGCAAAGACTCTCCAATCCGCTGCCTACCAACATCTTGTCGTTGGCAACGATATATTTGCCAGAAAACAGTGTGTTGAGGAGTTTGAGCTTCATGCCCGTTGCTTGGAACGTGATGAGTACGGTAATGTGTGCGTCTTGAATCAATCGGTTAATCTCAATCTCAGATGGATTAGGAACTAACTCTACATTACGGTATTGACTGATTAGATTACGCAGTTTCCTACTTGGATTCATGCCTGCAATCACACATTTGCAGTTGAGTTTGGAAAAGACGTTCTCGCAGAGATAGCTTGCCGCCTTCTCGTTTTCTGCCAACATCAGATTGCCGTGATACAGTATGAAAGGTGTCTTGTCGAATGAAGGGTGTGAGTTTACGTCGTTATGCTGATGGAAACATGGAACGAAATCAACCTGCGTGTCGGGATAGGTGTTCTTGAAATACTCCTCATCACTGTGAGAGAGCGCGATAATATGCTGAGCATGATGAAGAACGCGCTCAAAACGCTCCAAACGTTTGGCCTCAATCTTATAGAAAAGTTTCTTCCAAAGCACATCGGATGCCTCACTCAGTGCATTGTAATAGTCGTGCTCGACATTATGCGCCCGCACAGTGATTTTCCTCCCCTGCCCTTTCAGCTTTTCCAGCACATCGCAGCAATGCAGACCTTCG
>CALEJM010000004.1 GCA_937898265.1 uncultured Porphyromonadaceae bacterium | reverse complement strand
TTTGGCAGCAAGGCTTTGTTCTTTCTGTTGAACACGAGCCTCTGCTTGGCTGATGCGGTTTTCTTGTTGCTGAATCTTGTTGTTGCGTTCAGCTACTTCTTTATCAAACTCAGCTTTGAGGTTGAGGAATTTCTCTTTGGCCTCAAGCATTTTGTTGCGTTTGATATTCTCGCTTTCATTTTTGTCTTCTTCAAGCAGTTTCTCTGCCTGCTGTTCTGCCAAATGAATCTTCTGTTCGGTGTTCTGCTTGGTTGTCATTTTGATGAGAAGCCATCCCACCAATGCTCCTACGAGGAGACCAACGACACACAATATAGTTATGGTAAACATGTGTTGTTATTTTATTGTTTGATTCGAAATTTTGTTGTCTGTCAATAAGAGTATTTTATACCTCAACAACATGATTTATTTCGCTGATTTCATCGCATCATCAATCCGTTGCGACAGCGTTGCCAGTCTTTGGGCCACTTCTTCTCTGTCGACAGCACGGCTTCCCCGCTCAAATCCCACCATCACTTCATAAGCAAGCATCGTGAACAACGATTCGCGGCTCGACTCTCCGTATCGTTTTGCCAAGTAGAGGTATTCCCTATTCAGCATCTGCTCTGCACGACGATAGATGATTTCTTCTTCACGATTGACCATCAGAGCGAATTTCTCGCCGCTCAACGTAATCGTTATCTTAAATTTATCCTCATCCATTGTTCTAATCCAGTGGGTTGTTTCTTCGTCAATCTTTAATCAGCTGAATACATGCGTCAATGTCATTCACCAATTTTGAGATTCGGCGATAGGCACGTTTCTTGTCTTCTTCCGACTGTCCGAATGCCTTCGCCAGTTTCAATGTCTCATATTGCCTCTCCAAGAGTTGAACTTTGAACTGAGCATCCTGTAACTGCGCAGCCTGTTCCTTTAGTTGACTTTCCAACTCCGCGTTCCTGTTTTTCAGACTATTATAGTCGTCCAACAGTTTTTTGAGATTCGCTTCAAATTGTTGAAAAGCTTCTTCGTGGGCACTGATCATTGTTTCGGGTATAAAAAACCACGCAAAGTTACGATTTTTTTTGCGGTTTTTTCTACTTTTTATTCTTTATTATTCGGTTTGGCGCTTATTTTTTTTGGTCGCGAATTGCGAACTGAGCAAACGGATTCGGTTATTCGGATTTGCAGAATGTGGAAAGCTGAACTGAATCTACTATTTTTGAATGGGTTAAAACGAAAAAAAAGTCGCAGACGGCGCTGCGACTTTGATTTTATCGGACACGGTTTGTCAGACTTGTTTCGAGCGAATGTATTGTCGGAATTCTTCTTTATAGGCTTCGCCTACTGGTATGGAAACCTTGCCAAAAACGACGGCGCCGTTTTCTATGACTTTGATTTTTGACTTCTGAACCACAAAAGAGCGGTGAACGCGCATGAAGCGGTCTTCGCTCAGCACCTTTTCCAACGATTTCAGCGTGGAGATGGAGCGAATCGGGGGTTCGTCTTCCATATAGAAACAGACGTAGTCTTTCTGCGCCTCAACATAAAGGAGTTTGGAGAGCTCGATGCGGCAGAGGCGACGCATGCTGTTGACATAGATGACGTCTTCCTCAGACGACTTTGGACCGTTGGACGACAGTTGGCTGTCGCGGCGAAGGAGTCGCTGAACGGAGAACTGGAAGTCGACAAAGGAGATGGGCTTCAGCAGATAGTCGACAGCGCCCACACGATAGCTGTCGATAGCGTATTGGTTGAAGGCCGTTGTGAACACCACTCTCACGTGCTGAGGTATCACCTTGGCAATCTCAAGTCCGCTGAGGTCGGGCATTTGAATATCTAAGAAGAGGATATCCACCTCGTTTTGCTGAACAAACGCCAATGCAGCCACGGCACTGGTAAAACTGCCAACAAGCGTGAGTTGAGCGGTTTTGGTGACATACGAGGCAAGCAGTTCCATGGCAAGCGGTTCGTCGTCAACAACAACGCATCTCAGTTGTGGATTCAAACGGTTTTCATCGTTTGACTGCAGGTTTAATTCATCATTCATAAGTCAATTGGATTTTCAATAGTTTGGTTAAAGAACGCTGATGTATCGATATCCAAACGGGAGCGATAGGTTTTTAGGTCGGCATCTACGCCATATTCCCATTCATAGGAATGAGGATAAAGGAGGTCGAGACGCCGTTTCACCAACTCGAGACCGATGCCCGAGCCGCTCTTATCGCTTGGCAGTTTGGGGTAGTTGCTGTTCACGATGGTCAGGATGACATGAGAGCCTGACTCCTCTATTTCCATGTGTATGAAACTCTCACTCGAGGTTGAGACACCATGTTTGAAGGCATTTTCAATCAAACTGATAAATATCACGGGAGCAATACGGATATCGTTGGAAGAGGAGGTCTTGGCAGAAAATCTCAAGTCGAAACCAACAGGCAGACGGAGACGCATCAACTGAACGTAGTTGTCGAGAAACTCCACCTCCTTGGCCAACGGTACTTCCGTGGCAGCATTCTCATAAAGCAGATAGCGAAGCAGTTTGCTGAGTTTCAGCAGAGCCTCCTGTGCCCGTTGTCCGTCGATAGCCACGAGGGCATAGATATTGTTCAGCGTGTTCAGCAGGAAGTGAGGGTTGAGTTGGTTTTTCAGGTTGCTCAACTCGGCTTGCACACGACGTTGCTCAGCATCATGACGTGCCATCTCAGCCTCACGCCAGCGAACAGCAATTCGCATCAAGACGCTCACCAAAGCACTCAAAGCAAAGAAGAGAGCATCGCGGAGGGTCATCACGTTGAAATAGGCAGATTGGTCGCGATGTTCCACAGGCAGAGGAGGTTGCGACAGTGGACCTACGTTCAGAAAATCCATCGAGCCGTCCATCGCACATCTCATTAAAAACGCGAGCAAAAGCACCAGCACCACATTCAGCAAATAGAACAGGCGGAAGCGCTCACGAAAAAGCAAGAACGGGGTGAACACCAGATAGTTCATATAATCGAATTAGAGAAATCGTGAAATCTCTTGATGAGAAAAGTATTAGTTTGATGATTAAACTTGCCATAAAATATAATCCCATGACAAGAGCCATTGTTGGATCTATTATAGAAGATTTATTTGGTGAAGAACGCGCCTATGTTTTAAGAGAAACCCTTAATCCTATCACTGTGTATAAAGTTGGCTTAACTAAAAAAGTAGTATCAACTAATAATTACAGAATTGTATGACGCTCGATAGTAATACTCAGCATTTCTCAGATGCTATTCGCGCAGCTTCTGAATATCTTAACATCGCCGCTGTTTACATAGAGAAGGATTATTGGATAACGAAAATTTTACAACAACTATCAAAGACACCTCAAGCTAAAAGCACGGTATGGAAA
>CALEJM010000003.1 GCA_937898265.1 uncultured Porphyromonadaceae bacterium | reverse complement strand
GAGTTTATGGGGGAGTCCGGTATTCCCTATCCGCAGATGAGACAACAGCTTCCCGCATCCCCTGAAGAGACCTATGCTGAGGCACTCGATATCATCAAAAACCTCTACCGGGGTGCAAAACTGGTCCACGGGGACCTTTCGGGATACAACATCTTATCAGGTCCCGACGGTTTAATCCTCATCGACATGGCGCAGGCAGTAACCCCCGATCACCCGGGAGCATACCGTTTTCTCTTCAGGGATATTGCAAACATCACGCATTTCTTTGAAAAACAGTGTGAGGTCCGCGACCCGCATGAGGTCTTCCGCGATGTCGTCGGAAAGGAGTTTTTCGAAATTTAAGCACATCCCCGGTTTAAAACGGGAGTCGGCCGAAAGACATACGAACACACACGGACACATACGAACACCCATGACACACATGAACACACACGAATACACACAGACGTAATAGAGAGACAGTACTGCAGCAAACATACACACAAAGGTATCATCATGACACAGGAAATAAAAATCCCGAATGACAGAATCGGGGCATTAGTCGGAAAAGGAGGGGAAACAAAGCGGAATCTCGAAAAATTCCTGAATATAACCCTCGAAGTTGACAGCCAGACAGGTCTTGTCACGTTAACGAACGAAGAAAACTCCCTTGCAGAGATTGAGTCAATGGAGGTCATCAGGGCAATCGGCCGCGGATTCTCCCCGGAACGGGCTAAAAAGCTCATGGAAGACGAGGAAATGATATTAGACATCATCGATGTCACCGATGTCGCTGATACGCCGGGAAAGCTCGCGCGCATCAGGGGCCGCATTATCGGAAAAGAGGGACGTGCGCGTGAACAGATTGAGAACATGACAGGCACCAGAATCTCGGTTTACGGCAAAACAGTCGTGGATGTCAAGTGAGAAGGTGCTGCTTCGTCCGATTGCCGACGAGTACTCTGCTCTACTCCTTCAACTACTTCAAAGCACTGGAGTCCAGATTGCTGATACACCCAATCGTATCTCAAAAGTGACATTTACTCACGATGCTGATATACTCACTGCTCATCGTCGCTTAAGAGGGGCAATTGGTTCGTTACTCCGTGGACATAAAATTGGCAGCATCATCCGTTCTCTACGCGACATCAATAACGACCCTGTCTTTCAGTTTCCGTTCCTCTTCCGTTTGAATCAAGAGATTTCCAATGCGGAAACGATTGTTTTCATTAAGAGTGTGTTACGCAGCAAATATAAAGAGGATAAACCAATTTACTCTGTGAAAAACCGAGACACAAAAACGCTATTCCGTTTGGCGGAAGAGAATCATGTTTCAGTCGGTCTTCACAGCAGTTTCGATGCGGGTTTTCATCTTGAAAAAATGGGCGAAGAACTTCGGAATTTGGAATTTTCGTTAGGAAAATCTGTCACGCTTCATCGACATCACTATTTGCTGGTTCCAGAAGCAGAGACGCCATTTGGATACAGTCAGTTGGGATTGGAACACGACTACTCTGTGGCCTTCCCCGACCATATCGGATTCCGACTCGGAACGTCACATCCTGTTCATAGAATAAAACCTCTAAGTCAGGATATTACATCCGACATTCTTCATCCATTGTTGGTGATGGACGTCACGCTTTCTGAGTCGCATTACATGAATCTGCCTTATAACGAGGCGAAAGATCTGTGTAGACAACTGTTTGAGCAAGTGGCTATTCACCATGGCGAAGCGGTCGTACTCTGGCATAACACTTCTATCGGACAATCTTATCACACATCTTTATATAAGGATGTGGTTGCATCTTTAAAACAACTTGCACAATGAAACGTATACTATATACAATAGCATTATCTTTGGTGGTTTTGACAACAGAGGCCCAGCTTTTAGTCACTCCGTCACCTCAAGAATACGATATTCAAGACAAAGGGGGCGAGGAGTTTGTTGTCGACTCCATGACTGCGGTTTTCTGCTACGACAAACGTCTAAACAAATTTGCCGATTTGCTTAGAGCAGAAATCCTTACATTGACGTCTCACGATGTCTCCCTCCTAACCAAGAAGACTGCACAAAAGGCTATCATCCTGCTGCTTGACCCAATGATTCCGCTCAACGACCATGGCTACTGGATAAACACCAACCCAGGACGTGTCATCCTCTCTGCACCTACCGAGGAGGCGTTGTTCTATGCAATCTGTTCGTGGTTTCAGTTGGAAAAGACAGTGCGAGAAGACGGTACGATTCATACGCCGCTAATCAACATCAACGATGAGCCCGAAAACCTGAAACGCGTTTACAATCTTCAAACGAATTCCGAAAACGCAATGATAGATGTTGCAACTTTGGCTTTCTTGAAATTCAATGTTATCAATCTCAACGTTCCCGTTACGGAAGAGTTGAATCGGTTTGCTAAAAACCTAAGCATTGAGTTGAATTACGATGCAAATCTAAAGGGGGATTCTGTCCCTATGGTTGAGTCGGCAGAAAAGCAATGGAGTTTGCCTTATCTAACTGACGAGTCTACGTTTATGGCTAAATCGCAACAGATGCAGTCTCCTTATTTACAAAAGATTATCTCCACTATATTATTAGAAATAACTCAAAAATGGCAAAGCAAAAAATAAACTACGTCTGCAATGAATGTGGCGCCGTTGCCTCTTCGTTCTATGGCAAATGTCCTACGTGCGGAGCTTGGAACAGCATGGTTGAACAACATGTGGTCAAGGAGGTTGCACGAGGATTAGGTCGTAGTACTACCCAACTTGGAACAAACATCCCTGTTCGTGTGGATACGATTCGCACGAAATCAGAGACTCGCATTGACACCCGATGTGAAGAACTCAATCGTGTGTTAGGTGGTGGTTTAGTTGAAGGTTCGCTCACTTTGATTGGCGGCGAACCAGGCATTGGCAAATCCACATTGGCATTACAGACTGCTTTGAAACTTGAAGGACATCGCATTCTTTACGTCTCTGGCGAGGAGAGTGTGAACCAGATAAAAATGCGTGCCGACCGTCTTGGCAAAATGCAGTCAGAGTGCTATTTGCTTAGCGAGACACATTTGGAAGAGATTCTCGAACAAGCAAAGGCTCTCAATCCCCATCTGCTGGTGATTGACTCTATTCAGACAATTGCGTCAAGCGCAGTTGAAACCGGTGCGATTGCTGGCAGCGTATCACAGATTCGCGAATGTACTGCCCAACTTTTGAATTACGCCAAAAGTAGCGGCGTTCCAGTTATCTTGGTTGGTCATATCACGAAGGAAGGCAGCTTAGCTGGTCCAAAACAGTTGGAGCATATCGTAGATACCGTGCTACAGTTTGAGGGCGATCGTCAACATTTCTACCGTATTCTCCGTGCCAACAAAAACCGTTTCGGAAGCACCAACGAACTCGGTATCTTTGAAATGAATGCCGACGGTTTGCGTGAGGTATCCAATCCTTCTGAGATGCTTCTCTCTCAACATGATGACGGACTGAGTGGCGTTGCTATTGCCTCTACGGTTGAAGGCGTTCGACCTTTGATGGTGGAAGTGGCCTATGGTACTCCACAACGTTCTTCTACAGGATTTGACACACGTCGTATGAACATGTTACTTGCTGTTTTGGAAAAACGCGTTGGTTTCAAACTTGCTCAAAAAGATGTGTTTCTTAACATTGCTGGCGGCATTCGTGTCTCCGATCCAGCAATAGATTTATCAGTAGCTGTAGCCGTCCTCTCCTCTAACCTTGATATCGCCGTAGATTCACAGACCACAATGGCTGGCGAGGTGGGCCTTTCCGGTGAGTTGCGTGCTGTTGGGCGTATTGAGCAACGTATCTCTGAGGCAGCACGATTAGGTTTTAAACGCATCATTGTTCCTGCCTATAATAATGTTCCAGCCAATTTGAAAAAAATGGGCATAGAAGTTGTTCAAGCAGGAAAAATCGAAGAGGTGCTGCGCTTGCTGTTCAAATAGGTTAGATACATAATCAACAAAATAGCCCCCGAGAGTTTATTTGTTACTTTCGGGGGTTGCTTTTGTAAAACAAAAAAGTCCCCTATTCGCATTGGAATAAGGGACTGAGAGTATTCTGATTGATTCGGAATATTCGTTTACTTAGAAGAGTTCGCGACGTTGGATTGTCTGTGTGCGGTCTGGACCAACAGAAACAACTGCTACTTCAACACCAGTAAGTTCCTCAATCTTACGAAGGTAAGTTTTAGCGGCTTCTGGGAGTTCGTCGTAGTTACGCACGTTGGTGATGTCTTCTTGCCAACCTTTCAACTCAACGTAGTGAGGTTTGCAGCGCTCGTAATCGCTCAAGGTAGAAGGTACATAGTCGATGAGTTTGCCGTCAAGTTCGTAAGCATCGCAGATTTTGATAGTCTCAAGTCCGCTCAAAACGTCAAACAACATAACGCTGAGGAAATCGATACCGCTGACCATGCAAGCATGACGAAGAGCTACGGTATCAAGATAGCCAACACGACGAGGACGACCTGTTACGGTGCCGAACTCATGACCGCGTTCGCGAATCTGGTCAGCCAAAGGACCGTCAATCTCTGTTGGGAATGGACCTGCACCTACACGGGTTGTATAAGCTTTGCAGATTCCAAGAGCGTGGTCAATATACTTAGGT
>CALEJM010000002.1 GCA_937898265.1 uncultured Porphyromonadaceae bacterium | reverse complement strand
AAACGACGGAGCGACTCCAAGCCATACTGATGGAAGGCATCGGCACGCTCTTTCTGTTTGTAGCGGAGAAAAGTCTGAGGAAACATCTTCTCCAAAGTTCTCCTTACTACGGGCACAGAGCCGATAGCCTTGACGGTCTTAACGATATATTTATTCATCTTAGAAGCCTAATAATCCTTTGGTGACATTATAGCGGAACTGTAGGAGTTTGTAGCCTTTCTGTGGCTGAAGCTTGAAGAGGAAGCCGAGGCAGAGGACAAAGGTGCCGCCCCATTTGACACACTCCATAAACAGACGTTTGAAGAACTTGCCTTTCGAGATGCTCAACGTGCGGTTTCTCTCGCTCTTACCCATGGAATAGGTGAGGTTGACGAAGTATTCGTTGGTCAAGCGGTAAGGGACGATGATATGTTGGAGCACGGCACGTGGGATATAGTATGACTTCATGCCATGACTACGCATTCTGTCGTAGAGGTCTTTCTCTTCGGCACCGATGAGGTTCTTGCCTTTGCGACCCAACTCGGGGTTGAAGTCACCGATTTGCTCAAACACCTCTTTGCGGAAACCCATGTTGCAGCCGCTTGGGAACTGTCCACGTTTGAACTCCTTGATCTTATCACCTTCGTATTTATAGGTAGTGGTCAACACCTTAGTGTAATACGACATCCACGATGGCTCTTCTGTCTCATAGAGTGGCTGCACCTGTCCGCCGGCACCCATGGCATCGGGCATCGAGGTGAAGATATCGTCGTAGGCTTGCAGGTAGTCGTCGTTGACTAAAGCATCGTCGTCCACATAAAGGAGATAGTCGCCAGAAGCCTCTCTAATGGCACGGTTGCGTGCATACGACAAGCCTTGCTCGGTCTCCACTACCCTACGGAAATTGACTTCAGGGAAATCGTTGGCAAAGCGTTCGCACTCGGCAGGTGTGTTGTCGGTACAGTTATTATCCACCAAAATCAGTTCGTAGTCCGACTTCGGATAGTTGTTCATTGCAACGCTTTTCAATACGTTGTAGACGTATTTCTCGCGGTTGTAGGTGCAAATCAGTACGGAGAGTTTCATAACACGGAATTATTCTTTAATGGGTTCTTGATTGCGGCGACGGTTCTGCCAGAACGCAAGTCCAAGCAAAGCTAAGAAAGCGATGACAACAACGATGGAGGCAATCTTTGACCATTGGTGGGTCTTGACGAACAAGTCGTCGACGCAGTGGAACTCAATGGTATGTTTACCTGCTGGCACTGGGAGTGCGCGCAAGATATAGTTGGCGCGGATTGGGGTTACCTCCTGACCATCGATGTAGGCTTTCCAAGTCTTGTAGTAGACCTCGGAGAAAACCACCAAGCCAGCTTCGTTGCTCTGACTCTCATAGAAGATATTGCCTGGGTTTTTGTAGTCGGTCAACACAACCGAAGCGGTTGAATCTTGCATGGTGCAGTTGGCGTTGCCGAGTTTCTCTTTCCACACTTCGTCAACCACGGCAGTCTCCTTCAGTTGGATATCGCCGATGGCAGCAATCTCCTCGTCTGGCGATTTCACCCATTGGACATTGTTGACAAACCACGCATTACCCATGGCAGCCATATTGCGTTGCGCCACTGGACCTTGGTCGGTGTTGGTAATCACATATTTTGTATTCAACATATTGACAACGTTCATATTGATATTGCCGTTGAAATACATATCAATGATATCTTGATAGCGACGAAGTTTAGCAGGGCTGTAACCACCCACGGATTTGTGGAAGTGTGAGGTGCGCGACTCCTGGAAAGTGTTGGTTGTGAGGTTCAGCACACGGAAGTCTGGGTCTTTATCCTCAAGGATGAACTTATCTGCTTGCGTTGCAGGGAAAGGATCTTGACGTGAGGATACGAAGTGGTCGTTGTTGAGGAAGCGTTTGTCCACAGGCCAGAAATCGGCAATCATCAGTACACCAAGGATTGCCAAGACGTAGGCAGGTTTGAATTTCTCGTTCTTCAGCATCATAAACAGCACGACGAATGCCAAGACGGCGAAGAAGATGGAGCGGATGACGTCGGTTTTCAACAACGCACGGCGGTCTACAATCAAAGCTGTTACCAACCAATCTGGGAGTTGGGCATCGGTGGCAGCTTCGCAGAAACTCAACGAACCGATAAGCAAACCGACAAGGCAGAGGGCTACGGTCACACCCAAAGAGATGAACAACGACGATTGGGCCTTCGCTTTGTCAACCTGACCTTGCATGATGTCGCGCAAAGCAACGAAGCCGAGAATTACCATCGCAAGACAGGTGATTACCAACGACATGGATGGCGTACGGAATTTATTGTAGAGAGGAAGGTGGTCGAAGAGGAAATTGTTGACAACTTCGAAGTTGCTACCCCACGACATCACCAAACCGATGATGGCAGCAATGAGGATGAGCGAGCCGACAAGGTGGATGAGGGAACTGATGGCAATGGCATTGTTGACATCGCTTTTCACTGATTCCTTAAAGAGCGTAGCTTTCAGCCCAAGAGGCTTGGTGCG
>CALEJM010000001.1 GCA_937898265.1 uncultured Porphyromonadaceae bacterium | reverse complement strand
CTGGAATCATGGATACCACAACATCATCCAAATAAATCGAGTTGTTTGTTCCCTGTGGAGCGCGGAACGCCACATATTGACCATTGCCGTTATAGTAAGCAAAGTCTACAACGAAAGGCTCAAATGTGTTGAGTGAGACTGGGGAAACGGTCTGTACAGTGGTAAAAGTGGAGTAGTCGTTCGGGTCAGTCATCACGCCAACCTCTAAGACTTGGTTGGCATCGCTCTTGCTGACAAAGAATTCCACGCGCCAGCGGTTGTTGGCAACGCCTGTCAGTCGAGGGGTCGTTGCATAACTGTAGTAAGCATCTGAACTGTAGAAATAGAGGGCGCCAGTACCACTGTGTTGTGTAACGCCAGAAATGAAAGGATACCCCATTGCTGCAGTGGTGTAGCTGGTGTTGCATGTCCAGCATGAAGGATGTCGGTTAGGACCTGTGCCATCGTTATCAAACGACTCAGAGTAAGCTGTGCTGTCACTGATGATAACAGCCTCGCAAGGGGTGATGAAGTCTTGGCGAGCCCAATCAGTACCACACAGAGCACGTGCATAGAGACTATAGACCGTGTTCGGTGTAAGTGTTGTGAAATGAGCAACGCTGTTGTCTGTGCTTAAGGTATCGAGTGCTACGATGTCAGTTCTTATAGGAGAATCGTTGGCAGACAATGGTGTAACAACGCACTCAAACAGACTGTCAGCCGGATGTGCAGGAGCCACAGTTGCTTCCACATCGTTGTAATCAACGACTCTTGCTGTCAGATAAGGCGCTGAGCATTGTGAAATTGGTGCGATAGTGATGTCATCAAAATTCCAAGTGCTTGGCTCTACAAACGTAAAGAAAGCAATATAATGACCGTTGCCTACGTAATTTCTGAATTGAATACGGTAGTCGTTCCAACCTGTTTCACCAGGCTGAACAGAGATCGTATCTGTTGGCGTAAAGGTGCTTACGTCGTTAGGGTTAGTCATTATGCCAATTTGGAAGCGATTTGGGTTTTGGGTCGTTTTGGCCCTGAATCTCACTTCTAATTGATTCGTAGGCAATCCTCTTAGTTCAGGCGTTGCAAAATAGGAACGTCTTTGAGAAGCTCCCACTAATTTCATATATTTATTATCACTAGCAGAATCAGTATCCCACTCAACTCGAGAGTATGAAGTTCCTGTTAAAAGTTCACATTTCCAACAATCTGGTTCCGACAGGTTAATATAACTGTTGAAATCTTCTGATAACGAGTGGGTGTAGTCAATCAAATTACTACTACATGGTGTTGTAATAATGTTAGAATACCACGATGTTGAGTCGTTACCACATACACTACGAACATAAACCGTATAGTTGGTCTGAGACGCATAGTTGGTAAATATAATTTGTGTGTTAGTTGTGGTTTGATTAAGAACCGCTTCACTAAAGTCTGGAACCTCGTTCAAGGACTGAGGAGTTACTACAACTTGCCAAATTGAGTCACCCATAAGATTTGGGGTGATGTTGATTTGGAGGGTGTCGCGGTCCAATTCCGTGATACTAAAATCAGGAGCAGAACATTGGCTCATCTTTTCAATAACAACATCGTCAATATACACCTTAGAGCTAACATTGTTGTTGTTGGCTTTAATGAGAACAAAAGCTATGTAGCTGCCGCCACCAGAATGGTTGCTCAGGTTAACTATATAGTTTCTCCAATCTTTGGTATTTGAAATTTGTATTTGTTTGAGAGACGTAAATGTATTAGGGTCGTTAGGGTCGGTCATCACACCTACCGACAGATTCGACGCTTTGTAGTCAGCCAAACCTTTGAAACGTATCTGAATTTGATTGAGAGGCGTTCCGTACAATTCTGGTGATACCGCATTGACACTTGGTGTTGAACCACTGTTTAATTCCAAAGCACCGTCACCAAAAGTGTAGGTCAATGTCGATGGTTTCGACGTTGAAGACGTCCAACAATTTGGATAGATGTCGTAGTCGTTGAAAGTCTCAACCAATGAAACAGAATCTGAAATCAAGTGTGGACCACAAATAGTGGACATCGTTGTACCCTGCCATTTGGAGTGCTCGGTGGCTGAACATACAGAACGAACGAAGACGCCATACTGAGTGCTTGGTGTTAAGCCCGTAATAGAAACCTGAGGCGTAAAGACGGTTTGAACAGGCACTGTTGTTTCGTCTGGTTGTTGACCATAAGGAAGAACGGCAACCTCCCAAATAGATTCATTGCTGATGCCAGACTCCCAACTTGCGTTAATGGAGGTTGTCGTGTTTGAAACCTGAACTGGCAATGACGGACGTCTGCAAGTGTTTTCTGTATCAATCACAATGTCATCAAGACTGATTGTGCAACCCATGTTGTTTCGTCCAACAACAAAGGCGATGTACTTTCCGTTTCCTGTATAATTTTTGAAGTCAACGAAATATTGAGTCCATTCTGAATCAACAAACAGTGTGTCTGTTGGAACGAAAGAACTTGGATCGTTAGGATCGGTTATAATGCCAACTTCTAATTTTTCGGATGTGTTAAATTGAGAAGCGAAGAAGGATACCGACACATTTTGAATTGAATCAATTTCAATCTCAGGTGAGATAGCGTAGCATCCTCCTTGTCCTACCAAAAAGATAGATTTTCTTGATTTGAATCCTCCTTCCTTATAGTAAGGAGCAACAATCAAATCATTCACCACGTATCCGGTCCAGCAACCTTCCAATGCATGCCCGTATTGGAAGAACTCGTTTTCAAAATCCTCAGTGTATGGCAAACTTAAAGGCTTGCAACTTGTCTTGAATGTTATTGGATTTTGACAGAACGAAGAGAAGATATTGTTTGCTGAATCGCAGACCACTCTTGCATTGGTAGAATATTGTGTATTACCCTCCAAACCTTTGACAATCCAAGGCAGATTGTGTGTGGAAAGAATGGTGTCTCTCACAACAACAGAGTCTTGAGAAATCGTGATTTCAACAATAGAATCTGAGTTGCTGAGTGCGTTGACACTGATAGCAACCAAACTGCGTCCAAGATCTGTTACACGGAGATTTCTTGGCATTGAACATGCGTTGCAAGTGTCAATACTTAGATTGTCAATTAAGATAGAAGCAGAGTTATGGGTGAGGTCTCCATCCAACTGAAGAGCCAGGTGAGTGCCTGGATTGTTCGGGATTGTGGAGAGGTTGTAGGCATAACTATCCCAGAAGTTTTGAACAAGAATGGTGTCAAACGGAGTGAATGTAGAGCCGTCTCCTATATCGCTCATCGTTCCTATCAGCAGATATGCAACGCCCTCTTCTTGGTGTTTGTGGATGAATTGGAGGGTTTGGTTGTTGAAACTTCCACCAAATTCTGGCAAAACAACGAAGGTGTTTGTATAGGATAAAATTGGTGATACGTTCTTAAAGTAGCAACTCATCTTCAATGCGCAACTGTCGTTGCTGCCGAATGGTTCTACGTTCGTGTTGATAACGGGATACTCTACTATCGGTTGACCGTTGCCATGTTGCTCAACAATGGAGTGCCAACAGTTTGGAATGGCGGCTGTTTCGGCCGTTGAATCAACGACAACAAAATTCTCGCTGAATGGCAGAGTGTACGACGGACACGGAGTTGTAAACATGTAACCGTCGCTCCAAAGTGAGAGCTTTCCGTCTGCCGCCTGACAGTCAGCCTGAACATAGAACCAATAGGTAGTGTTTGGAGTTAAAAGTCCAGAGAGACCAATGTGGTTTTGGTTGATGTTTGTGGCATGCAACACAACTTCTGGAGCATTGCCAACAAGAGTGTCTGGGTCTACTTCCGCTGTAGTTACATACACTTCGCAAGTGATAGCATTGTTAATGTTCCAAGAGAGTTGGGCATTGTTGCTCGTCAGGTTTTGAACGCCAAGGTCGCTTGGTGTCATACAGATGCGGTCGTCATGCACACTAATATCATCCAGGAACATGTTGTTGACAGCCTTACGAAGTCCGTAATTACTAAAGAACACAATATACTTACCGTTGCCTGTGTAGTTCTTGAAACTTACAGTTTGCTTTTCCCAAGTCTTGGCAACAGAGATATAACAGGTGTCGATAGGGGTTAGAGTGTTCAAATCATCCAAATCCTCCATAACACCCACTCCTATTGCTTGATTGCTGGTAGTGTAATACGTATAGAATTCTACTCTATAGTCACTTATTGAAGAGACGTGAAGACGTGGTGAGGCTATAATACATGGTCCAGTTGCAGAAGTAGTTATAGCGGAGGACATCAGTCTTAGCACATTGTCTCCAGAATGAGCACTGTTGTAAGGGTAGACATAAGGATAATCGCCCTGGCCTGAAATTTTTGTCCAGCAGTTAGGCGTTGAGTAGGTAACTTCGTCATCAGCATCAAAATCCCAAGTGTAAGGGAAACGCTTTACGATACTGCACTCTGTTTGGAAATCCATTCGCGTCCATGTTCCTGTGTCATTGTTGGTGCAAATGGTACGAACATATCCGTAATAATTGGTATAAGGCGTCAAGCCAACAATGGTGTCTGTGGCATTTGTTGTGATGGCATGAATGTTGGCTGTCTCTGGGTGTGTGAGGTCTATAGACGTTGTATCTACCAAATACTCGTAAGCAATTACCGATGTACAATTAGCAGGCGTGAAGGTGACAATGTCGTAGACGTCGCCACAATCGTGAGAGACAGCAGCAGCGCAACCTAAGGAAGCGATGCTGACATTATCAATAGCACCTGCAGGGGGATAGGTTTGAGTACCGTTTCCGTTTTTCCAGAAGAATAGCAGGTGATAGTCGGTAGCCTGAGGAATATAGATATCTTGTTGTAGGTTCTGCCATGTTGAGGATTTGTAGAGTAGGCTATTACCAGCTTCATCGGTAAGGGCTATCCAATCCGTGTGATCTGTTATTGACTTAGAGTACAAAACTCCACCTTTGATACTTTCGTAGGTTGGAACTAAGAAGGCACTTATGCCAGTGGATGTAGAAGCGGTAGAATATGCACCATCACAAATCCAATCAAAAGCGACACGATAGACGCCCGGTTCAAAGTGGAAGGTGCGATATGCAGAAACATAAGACAACGTTCCTGCATAATTATGGCTGAGACCATTGTTGTCGGAGATGTAGAGTGAGAGGCTATCGCCAGAACCAACAGCATTTCCAATATGCCATTTGTTGACCTGATTGCCGTTCATCAAGAACCATTTGTCATTGTCGGCGGTATTGTCAAATGTGGTAAAATATGGCAGTGGAGTAATCTCTGTTGTTTTGAATGTAACCATGTCTGTCCAATCGGATGTATCTCCTGGGGAGCAGATGGCACGAATGTATAGGTCGTATAGAGTGCCCGTGCTTAGACCATTGACAGTGATTGTGTCACCGTTGGTTGTTGCTGTTGCTATTACATTTTGAGCGAGAAGTGAATCTCCAGATTGAAGCACTACAGCCTCAAACTCTGTAATGCTTGGGTCGTGTGAATAGGTGGCAGAGACCGAATTTTCACTGATATTTGTTAACGTTATATCAGTAGGGCGTTCGCAGGCTGGTTTCAACTCCAATCGGATATCGTCAATATAGAATTGGTTCAATGCTTTTCGTGTACCATCGTAGAAAGCAATATATTCTCCGTTGCCAGTGTAACTGCTGAAATCTATTTCAAACAATTCCCAGTTTTGCTTTGTTACCGTAGAGGTTTGAGCGGGACTGACGGTTGTTATTTCTGTGAATGTAGTTTGGTCAGTCGGGTCGGTCATCACACCAATTGAAAGGTTGGAAGCGGCCATAGGTCCCTTGGCTCCATAAAACCTG